>CAYPRS010000001.1:0-17987 GCA_964413235.1 uncultured Candidatus Saccharibacteria bacterium
GTCAACCCCGTTAGAAGCCATGTCCCGAAGGACGGGACTGCTTCTAACGGGGTCAACTGTGAATATCCACCGTATTAAAAAATAAAAAATTTTCTTGTTAAATAGTTTTTTGCGGTAAGTTATTTTTGTTGAGAAAAATTGATGGCATTTTTAATGGAGCTGTTTGAAATGTAATGGGTGCGTCCTTCGTCATCTCGCAGGACAGTTGAGCGCATCGTGATCTTGATAACCTCTCCTTCGTCGCTACCGATCTTTACTTTGTCTCCGATATTGTATTGTGACTCAAGTAAAATAAAGATACCCGTTACAATATCTTTTACCAATGATTGCGCGCCAAAACCAAGCGCCAGCCCTCCTATGCCGAGTCCGGCAAGTATGGGACGAATATCCACATCAAACAAACTAAGTACCATGAGAAAGATGACAATATAAATAGCAATATTTCCAAGGCTAAGAATAATATGACCAAGTGTTTTAGCTTTCTTTTCGCGCGCGGTGTCGTGTTCATCATCGCCATCATTTGCGCAGCTTATAACTTTTTTGACAGCGAAACTTAAAAGCCCTTTGCCAAAAATAAACAACGCCACGATCAACACCATTTCCATAGTGTTTTCTTGTAAAAAACTTTTGATCGCTATTTGTATATTTTCCATATATTTTCCAGTATAGCATTTTTTTGAGATTCTGCTCACAATCTTGTTTTCGAAGCGAAATTTTCAGACCTGCCTACCGGCAGGCAGGTTTTTGATGTAACGAAATTAAAAATTTGGAGATATAGCGGGACTATATCAAGAAATTTTTAACAAGTTACAGTGAAAATATGAGAATTTTTAGCCGAAATGAAAATTGTGAACAGGATCTAAATTAATAACTGTTGAGAATATTGCGTTCAACTCAAAGATATATAAAAAAAAAGAAAGCTAGGAAAATTTGTTTAAATCTTCCCAGCTTTTTGGATTGAAGCTTTTATGCTTCCTTTATGTCTCTTTGTTCATAATCGGATTGTGAACGAGGTGGTTGAGTGCCGCAAGTTCCGCTTGCACATAGGCGACCACAATATCTGTATTAGTACCACGTCCGTATGAAACCTTTTCGTCAAGGGCAAGTTTTACTTGCGCGAGTCCAAAGGCATCCACGCCGCCGACACTTTTGCCAATGTCAAACGCTTTTAGCTCAACACGCCCTGGCCAAAGTCCATTCCGCAGGAGCGCTTTTTGGATAGCGTCCCATGCCGAGTCTACAGGTCCGCAACCGTCACCACTTGCTTCAAATTCATTGCCGTTTACGGCAAGACGCACAAGAACCGACCGTTGATCTTTCACTTTGTGATAATCAACGCGAACAAGATGGATCCAATGTTTGAATTTAGCTTGTTCAAGTCCGGCGATCTCCTGCATAAGCATATGCAGGTCCGCGTTATACACCAGTTTTTTGGTGTCCGCGAGAGCAACAAATCGTTCATATACGGTAGCAAGCATTTCTCTATCTACCGTATAGCCAATATCGGCAAGGCGTTTTTTCAAGCCCTGTCGTCCCGACTGACTGGAGAGCGGAAACAGCTCACCTTTCCACCCGACACTCTCAGGCGTCATGATCTCATAAGTTTTACGAGATTTACTCATGCCGTCTTGATGGACACCCGCGCTGTGTGCAAATACGTTTTCGCCCACAATAGGGAGAGTGTCCGATATCGGTTTTCCGATAACAGACGAAAGGAACCTCGCGGTTGGACCGATCTTCGTCGTGTCAATATCCACATCAAGTCCGAAATAGTCTTGGCGAGTAATAAGCGCCATAGCTATTTCCGCAAAATGCGTATTACCGGCACGTTCACCGATGCCATTTATCGTGCATTCTATCTGCCTCGCGCCGCTTTTAACTCCGGCGAGAGCGTTGGCTGTTGCCATGCCCAGATCGTTGTGGCAGTGCACGGAGATAATGACGTTGTTGGTTTGGATGATCGGCACTTCCTTGATAAGGCGCGCTATTATGTTTCCAAATTCTTCGGGGACAGCGTAACCGACAGTGTCCGGTATATTGATAGTGCTAGCACCCGCTTCAATTGCCGCGGCGACAATGCGCTTTAGAAAATCAAAACCGGTCCGGCTGGCGTCCTCCGGAGAGAACTCAACATCATCAACATATGTACGCGCTTTGCGTACCGCTTTCACTGCAATAGATACAACCTCGTCAGGGGTCATTCGCAGTTTGTCCGTGAGGTGGATATCGCTGGAAGCGATAAACACATGGATTCGCGGTGGTACGATAGCACCTTTTAGTGCCTCGGCTACGCGTTCAATGTCGTCATCTCGAGCGCGAGCAAGTGCGGCACACTTGATGCCGGCGACTTCTTTTGCTACACGGTGTACCGACTCAAAGTCAGCGTCGGAAGAAATGGGAAATCCCGCTTCCATAACACCAACGCCCATTTCGGCGAGATGTTTTGCCAAAAGGACTGTTTCTTCCGGACTGTGCTGATTACCCGGAGCTTGTTTTCCATCTCTGCTTGTCGTATCAAAAAATACGATTTTGTCCTTGTTCAGTCTTTTCTTAGACATGGTTTTTATTCCTCCTTTTATTTTGTTCTTACAAAGAACGATGCCAAATATGACATAAAACAAGCCCTCCTTTGGTGGAGAGCTTGCTTCTAATTATCTATTGACTTGGTTTAAAATTTTTTAGGTAAGCACAGGTAAACCTTCCACACGGGAGTGAGATAGAAGTAGCCCTAGCAGTAGGTTCTGCTTTTGTGTTGTGCAAGAAGATTGTACCTTTATTATCATTATTTGGATTGTATCATAGAACGGAAAAAATATGCAAGCGCGAGTATATTATCAGATTTTAGCTTATAGACTTTCGGGTTCGAAAAAATTTTATTTTACAAAACTTTTCTGAGCTTTTTCTCCAATATTCGTTCCAGCAACCCAACCGGTAGTCCAGCACAGTTGCAAGGAAAATCCACCACTCGGGCGATTGATGTTGAGAATATCTCCCAATAGATACAAATTGGGGAAGATCCTTGAGGTCATGTTTTTGAAATTCACTTCTCGCGGATCTACTCCGCCCGTACTCGCGATCGCTTTATCAAACCCAAGCGTACCGGTGATCTCAAAGGTCAGATCTTTCAATTTTTTTACAAGAGCTTGACGATCTTCTTTAGTAATGAAATGAACCTCTCTCTCGGCGAGACTGATCTCCGGAAAGGCGAGTATTTCTTTTACAAGAGTTTCCGGTATTAGCTCGGGAAGAACATTTTTCAATTTCTTATTATTATGTTTTTCAAACAAATTAAGTATTCTATGATCTAGGTCTTGCTTCCCCGTATCAGGGAACATATCAACAGACGCAGATACACGACCTTTTTTTAATAATTTTGTAACTTCAAAAGAACAGTTGAGAATAAGCGGTCCGGAAACACCAAAGTGAGTAAAGAGAATCTTTCCGGTTTTTTTCAGTTTTGTTTTTCCTTTTTGTATAAAACGAATGGTCATAAAAGAAAGGGTTATTCCCGATAATTCATGAACCCAATTTTCTTTTACCTTTAATGGAACTAAATTTGGTTGAGGAGAACTTGTTTTATGACCCAACTCTTCAAGTATTTTGAAACCATCACCGGTGGAACCTGTTTCCGGAGCGGCGAGTCCACCTGTTGCCAAAGCGATATTTCGCGCGGAGTATTCCATCTTTTTGGTTTTTACGATCCATATTTCGTCTCCTTTTTGTTTAATGGAAGTTACTTTAGTTTCTTTTTTTATTTCTACATTATTTTCTTTCATATATCTTTCTAGGGTGGAAAGCACGTCGGTAGAGTGCTGTGTTTTTGGAAAAACTCTTTCTCTTGATTCTGTCACAAGAGGAAGACCTCGTTTTTTAAAAAAATTAAAAGTATCTTTTACTGAGAATTTTGAAAAAGGGGAGTAGAGAAATTGTTTTGCTTGCGGGAAATTCTCCAAGAATTCTCGCGTATCAAAAATTGCGTTTGTGATATTACAGCGTCCTCCTCCGGTAAGCAAAAGTTTTTTGCCGAGTTGTTTGTTTTTTTCCATGATCAAAACTCGCGTGCCAAGTTCCGCCGCTCTGCCGGCAGCCATCATGCCGGATGGTCCTCCACCGATCACAATAAGGTCGTATGTTCTGGAATTGATTTTCATGGTTGGCAATTATACAACACAAAAGAGAAAATGTACAGGGAAAAGGCGAGAACGAAGAAGATTAGAAACGAAAATGTGTAAATGATATAATTTAACAGATATGAAGTTTACAAGAAAACGTGATGTGATATGGGCGATAACTGTTCTTTTTTTACTTCTGTTTTTGGGTGGAGATGACAAGTGCGAAATATCTGATGAAGACCATGGTGCTTTGATGCCTGCGACGAGTATGCTTGCTATCTCCGATCAAGTCCATAAAAAAAATTTGAACAAGGAAGTGGTGGAGCAAATCGTAAAAATTGTTGAACCCGAACAAGAAATTGAGGAATTACCGCCGACGTATCAGGTACATGAAGAAAAATATTATTCTGTCGTTAAAGTGATAGACGGCGATACTGTTAATATCAACAAAGACGGCGAGATTGTTACTCTCCGATTGATTGGACTTGATACGCCGGAGACCGTTCATCCATCAAAGCCGGTGGAATGTTTTGGAAAAGAAGCATCGGATTTTGCCAAAGAGATGCTTACGGGTAAACAAGTTAGAATTGAAATGGACTCTTCACAGGGAACATACGGCAAATATGGACGCACGCTTGCTTATGTATATCTTAAAGACGGGACGCATTTCAATAAATATATGATTAAAGAAGGATACGGATATGAATATACTTATGATCTGCCATATAAATATCAAGCCGAGTTTAAACAAGCGCAAAAAGAAGCGCAGGCAAACAAGAGAGGTTTGTGGGCGCCTAATGTATGCGATGATGAGGTTGAGGAGCCGAAAAATATATATACAGCGCAGGAACAGGCAGCAAACGCCGGTGGTTATATATGTTCATATAATGCTTACAACTGCGGTGATTTTAATACGCATTTAGAAGCGCAAACAGCTTATGATGCTTGCGGAGGTGTGAGCAATGATATTCATAAACTTGATAAAGACAAAGACGGATCGGCTTGTGAGAGTTTGCCATAATTATCTTTGAGTAATAAAATAATAGGTATTAGTAGCAAATCTATATAAAAAAATGACAAACAAAATATCAAATAACAGAATAAAACACCATTGGACAATACTTTGCAGCTCATCGTCTGTGGATCAACAGACAAATAGAATTTCTTTGTTCAATATTGTTGAGCAATTGTCTTTGAATATAAAAAGAGAAAACTGGGAAAAAGCGCTAAAAGAAAAAAAAGAGGGCTTTTTAGCGCAGACACAATTTGAGATTGTAACATTGTGGGAAAAAGAAGAACTGGAAGATGAAATATCCGCGGAAGTGGAAGTGCGGTTGGTTGATCCGAAAGGAAACGTCTTGCACAAACAACCGTATCAGCTTAGCTTTGCGAAACAAGTTAAACGACATCGTCAGCGTTTAACTTGGACTGGAATGAAACTGACCCAAGCGGGCGTTTATATCTTTTCTGTTAATATTAAATATCCAAACTCAGATCATTTTGAAGAAGTCGGGATCGTAAAACTGTTGGTGAATATTAAAATAACGTAAGTGCGAAAAGAGCCGTTAGGTAAGTAGTGTTTCAAAAATAATATGCTAAAATTGTTAATATGAATAAGAAAATTTTAATAATTTTAGGTTTAATAGTAGCAGTTATATTAGGACCTTTTTTGTTCAAGGGCTCGGCTCCGGTGGACAATGGTAGTGCAATAGAACTCACAGGTGATGGCAGTAAAGCAACCCTGGAAGATACAGGATCCGTGGTGGATGCCAATAATCAATTTGCTTTGGATCTTTACTCAAAATACAAATCAGAAGAAGGTAATGTATTTTTTTCTCCTTACAGTATTTCTACTGCTTTGGCGATGACATACGAAGGAGCCAAAGGTCAGACCGCAGAAGAGATGCAGAGTGTTTTTCATTTTCCTAAAGACGATAGTGAAAGGAGATTGGGTTATGCCGGTTTATATAACGAATTAAACAAAAAAGATAAAGAATATAAACTTAGTACTACTAATGCTTTGTGGGCGCAACAAGACTATTATTTTTTGGACGAATATTTTGAAGCGGTTGAAGAATATTATGGTGGTAAAGTAACAAACCTTGATTTTATAAAAAATGCAGAAAAGTCCCGCATTATAATCAATGATTGGGTAGAAGATAAGACAAACGACAAAATAAAAGATCTGATTCCATCCGGAGTTATAAATTCAATGACAAAGTTGGTTCTTACCAATGCGATCTATTTCAAAGGAGAGTGGGCTAAACAGTTTGACAAGGACAATACGAGCGATCAGGATTTCAAAATTACTTCGGACAAGGTTGTTAAAATTCCAATGATGCAGTGTGCTTATGATGAAACAGAATTTAATTATGCTGAGAACGATGAGCTACAAATCCTTGAATTGCCGTATTTCGGTGGTGATCTGTCTATGTTGGTTCTTCTTCCAAAGGATGATATAAAAACTTTTGAAAATTCCATTACTGTTGAGCGATTAACAAGATGGAAAAAAGTTCTGAGAGAACAAGAAGTAAACGTATTTATTCCCAGATTTAAATTTGAAACCAAATATTTTATGGCTGATACTCTAAAAGAAATGGGAATGCCGACCGCTTTTTCGGATTCAGCGGATTTCTCAGGAATGACAGGGAAACAGGATCTGTTTATAAGCGCGGTGATACACCAAGCTTTTGTGGAAGTGAATGAAGAAGGCACGGAAGCTGCGGCGGCAACCGCGGTTGTTATGGAACTGAAAAGTATTGCTGAACCTGAGCCTATACCGATATTCCGCGCGGATCATCCGTTCGTGTTCATGATACAAGAAAAAGAAACAGGAAGTATTTTGTTCATGGGAAGAGTCAGTGATCCGAGTTAACAACGGGTATTAAATCCCAGAGTAAACTTTACTTTTGTCTACTCATTGGATCTTTTATTTCGCTTCGCTCATAAAAGCTCTCAATGAGTCTGGCGTTGCTCCAAGTACCTGCCTGCCGGCAGGTTCGTTTCTTACTCCAGACTCAATTTTGAGTTCGCTTCACCACAAGAGTACTTCTTATTTTCTAATTCGCTTTGCTCATAAAAAAATAAAGTTGCGCTCCACTTTTCCATTTCCTCACTCTATGTCGCTAATAAACCCCGGAGAAAAGGATTTACAGTGATTGAATGGGGAGGAATATTGGAGAAAAAGATTAGTCAAAAAGAGAAATAAGATATTCGTCTATAGTACGTTGGTCCATGTCGTAAAAATTCTTGTTCTCATTATGTAGTTTTGTTGCCAGAGCGACGCCGACAAAGCGCCAGTGCCACGGCTCGTAAACATAGTATTCATTATTCTTGGGGTAGGAGAGTGAGAAGCCGTATTTGTACGCATTGTTCTGAAGCCATACATATTCACTGGTAGTTTCAAAATCAATTGAAAGATTGCCACCAAGTCCGGTGGTAATGAAATCAACTGCGGTGCCGAGCTGGTGTTCGGAATATCCTTGGTCTGCGGAGAATGTGTTTGCCGTATCCTCACCATAGACGATAGAATAACCCTCTTTTAAATTGTCTTGTTCGTTGAACGAACGGTATGCGGACTTCACATAAAGCACTTCGCCTTGAGCGAGAGCGTCATCTATCATTTGGGTCAGATAGGGTAGGGCGTCGGTGTGGAAATATTTTGTTTCCCGTTCACTATAGAGATATTTGTTAAGTATCTCTGAAAGATCTGATGGTACATAATGTTCATTAAGGAAAAACACTTTTGAATATTTCATAAGAAGTTCCGGGTCTATTTCACTAAGTTTTTCAAGGTCTCCAACAGTTCCTCCGATTTTTTCTGTTTCCTCTTTAAGTGAGGCAAGTTTTTCTTTTTCTGCGTTAAGGGCATCTTCTAGCGTGTTAGAAAGTGCCAAACTTTCCGATTTGGTAAGCGATAAGTTTTCCTCAATGTTCGCGATAGACTCTGCGAGTGATCGGTCTGTATTGGTAAGTGCCACGGTCGTACTTGACAGCAATTGCGTCTGCGTCTCAAATTTTTCCTGAATGTTTGCTTTTATCTCCGTGTATAAGATATCTTGCTCTTGTTTGTATTGGTAACTGCTATACCAAAGGTAACCGAGTGATACTAATAAGATTGGTAGTGTAACAAGAGTGATGGTGGGCAGGTGTTTTATTAAAAATTTTTCTTTCTTTTCTTCTTCCATGTTCATATTTTCCATAAGAATATTATAGCATGAGAGGAGTAGAAAAAGGCTGGTAACATTGTGAAAAGTTGACATTTTTAGGGTTATATGGCAGTATGTCTATACCTAATTGAAGATGTCAATCTCTCATACTCTCATAGAGAAGAATAGAGCAGAATTTAGACTTCTTTAGAGAGGTCTTAATTTTAACCTACCGCTAAGAGCTTATTTAGAATCTTGCTTTCGTGGTAGAATTTTCAGATTTTTGTTGTAACGAAGTTAAAAATTTAGAGAAATAGTGGACTATTCCGAGAAATTTTTAACAAGTTACAGCGAGAATATGGGAAGTTTAACCGAAATGGAAATTCTAAATAAGCTCTAAATCGCGACTAAATTATATATGAATAAAAAATTATTTACAGGGGCGCGTAAGCGTCTCGGAGGCGTGCGTTCCGCGCGAACAGGAAATACGTCTTTATCTCGCAGAGGAAAATCTGCGCCAAATTCGTTTGGCGGAAGAAAGAGCTCTGGTGGAACAAAAAAATATGGAAGTAGAGGGTCGCAAGGAGGTAACGGCAGACCTTCTGCCAATTTTTCCCGCGGTTCAAGCCGGTCTTTTGGTGGTGGCAGAGGTCGCGCCAGTGGTGGCAACAAACGCAAACAGCCGTCATTTAACATTTCTTCTTTTATCAATAAAGCTACACCGGCAGTTGAAGAAACACCTTTTGTACCAAAGCACGCGTTTGAAGATTTTAAAGTTGATGCTCTGATAAAAAGAAATTTAAAGCTAAAAGGATATACCGCACCTACTGCAATTCAAGATGAAATAATCCCATACATACTTGCCGGTCGTGATGTTGTTGGTCTTGCCAACACCGGTACCGGAAAAACTGCTGCATTTCTTGTTCCTCTTATAAATGAGATTTATACAAAGAAGGGAGGACAAGTGATCGTACTTACTCCAACTCGTGAACTTGCTCTTCAGATTGATGAAGAATTTCGTGCGTTTGCACAAGGAATGAGATTGTATTCTGTGGTCTGTGTTGGTGGAACTCCAATTACTCCTCAAATACGAAGTCTCAAAAAATACAATCATATTGTTATCGGTACTCCAGGTCGTGTGATAGATCTTATAAAACGCGGTTCTCTTAACCTTAAAGGTACAAATAGAGTTGTGCTTGATGAGGCGGATCGTATGCTTGATATGGGATTCATCAATGATATGCGTTTTATTTTGGAACGGGTAACAAAAGATCGTCAGACTCTTTGTTTCTCGGCGACAATGTCTCCGACAATCTCAAAAATTGTTTCAGACTTCTTGAAAGATCCGGTAAAGATTTCCGTAAAGACACGTGATACGGCAGAGAATATTGAACAAGACGTGGTGCACATCGCGGGACGTGATAAAATTGATATACTCGTTGAATATTTAAAGCAGGATGATTTTAAAAAAGTGATGGTTTTCGGACGTACAAAACACGGCGTTGAAAAATTATCGCAAACATTAAACAAACGCAATCTTAGAACAGAGTCCATTCATGGCAACAAGTCGCACGGACAAAGACAGCGTTCACTGAAGCGTTTTAAAGACGGGGAAGTAAGAGCGCTTATTGCAACCGATGTCGCCGCGCGCGGACTTGATATCCATAACATAACGCATGTGATCAACTTTGACCTTCCGGAGACGTATGATGATTATGTTCATCGCATCGGTCGTACCGGTCGTGGTGATAAAAAAGGAAAAGCACTGACGTTTGTGGGGTAAACTTAAAACAAAGATTAAAACAAAAAACCAGCGGGAGCTGGTTTTTTGGTTAGGGTGGCGGTATTGCATATATAGCTACATTATAGTATAATGTAGCTATTATTAATTAAACAATTTTTGAACATGACAAAGATTCAAAAAAAGGTCGAAAAATTCTTTAAAAATCAAACATCTTGCAAATATTCAGAACTAAAAGAAATATTATTACATTTTGGTTTTGAGAAAATAACTACGAAAGGTAGCCATGTGAAGTATAAGCATTCCGGATTACGTTCCGATTTGATTATTCCGGTCCATAATAGTGAATGCAAGGATTTTTATAAAAAACAAGCAAAGAACAAAATTGAAGAAATGTTAAAGAAAAAATAAAGGTTGAAGGTTTTAAAAAATATATGAAAAAAGAAAAAAACATTATTATATCTAGCATAACAGTAAACAATAAAAAATATAATTATAGTCTGGAGAAGAAAAGTAAAGATACAATTTTTGTTGAATGTAAAGATGCTAATATTGCGCAAGAGTTTTTAGCGGAAGATGTCGTCGCGCTTTTGATTGATCTTCCAAACTTGATCATTGCGGAAAAAGAGCACAGCAAAAAACAAATTGAAGTTGTACGGTTTCGTATTTCTTCAGCAGACAAAAGTAAAATAGAAAAAAAGGCGGTCAAAGAAGGATTTGGGTCGGTTTCGGATTATATGCGATATTTGGCGTTGGGGTAGCAAGAATAGATAAAACGGGTTATGTATATCACGTTATCAATCGTGCAGTAATGAAGTTGCAGATATTTGAAAATGATGACGACTATCGTCTTATAGAAAAGATATTTGAAGACACACAGGAAGAGACTGGAATGCAAATCAAATATTGGCATATACTATTATGCCGAATCACTGGCATTTTTTACTGTATCCTCAAAAAGACGGTAACTTAGGTATATTTATGCATCGTTTTACAAATGCACATACACGGCAGGTTAGAGCACAAACAAAAACCAATGGTACGGGACCATTATATCAAGGAAGATACAAATCGTTTATAATAGAAGGAGATTTTCATTTTCTAACTGTTCTTAAATATATTGAAAGGAACCCTGTACGAGCACAGCTTGTTCAAGAGGTAGAGAACTGGCAATGGGGGAGTGCTTGGCGTAGAATACATGGTAGTAAAGAACAGAAGAAATTAATTTCAACAACACCAGTAGAGTTACCTTCAAATTATGTACAATGGATTAACACTCCTGAGTCAATAGAAGAGTTAGAGAACATTAGAGTTTCAGTTAACAAAGGATCACCATATGGTTGAGACAATTGGGTTAAAAAGACCATTAAACAGTTTGATCTGGGTCAGACGATGCGTAATCCCGGGAAACCAAGAAGAATAAATTAATTGTGCATGTCCCCATTAATTTTAATTCATTAATTTCCATTAATTTCAATGGGTATTAAAACCCTTCGAAAAGATTATATTCTTTCACCCCATCCCAAAGGACAGAGTATTCTAGAAAGGTACTGGACAAAAAATCAAAATCTAATCAAAAATGTAATCTGATATATTTGTTTGCCTCTTTTACATTAAGAGGCTTTGTTGCATTGCCAGCTCTAATATAAAAAATGTTATTGTTATTGCTTTTTAAATAGACTGGTTCATAGCCAGGTAATATACGAATCAAACATATATCTTTCCCTTCAAAATCATAAAAATCAATATCTATTAAATCTATAAATTCCTTACCAATCATTGAATCAAATATCTGGCGTAAATAGTTTTCAAAATAATCTCTACTATTTCTTTTAAGTGTCTTATAATCTGCTTCCAATCCTGTTATATTACCCTCATCATCAACTCCAATTAACAATAATCCACCCTTCGCATTCATAAATCCACATATTTCTTTCATAACAGCTTTCTCCAATTCTTTATTTACTCTACTTAATTTTATGTCCAATCTTAGTGTTTGTTTGAATTCCACAGTTTCGTTCTCTCTTCCATGTATCCACTCAAGCACTTGCTCTTTTGGCAAAAAAGTATACTTATTATATTCAATTCGTCTCTTTATTATATTTATGTAATATTCAGCATTGGTAATATTATCAAGTGGTATGATTTTTTTATTGGACTTCTTTGTTAAAAGGATAGTTCCAAAATGTAAATACTCCCCTATAATATCGGGCTTATAGGAAATAGATTCAATATCTTGAAAATCAATATTATCTATCCTCAAGAATAAACCCTTATGATAAAAGATTGAGGAGGAAGTGAAATAAATGCCACTTCTTAAATACCAATGCAAAAAGACAATGAATATTAGCAATATGCTTGCGAGCATAAACAGAAATATTGAGGCAGCGTCAATATCTAGAATATAACTCAAAGGCGATTTGTTTTCTAAATCTTCATAAACTATGAGAAAATTTGCAAGAAAAAAAACAATAGAAGAAATTAACTCATATATAATTATTTCTTTCGCTAGTGAAAATGTATCTTTTCTTATGATAATTTTGTTTTTCATATTTCTTTCCATTTAATTTTAATGGCGAAGTTTTTATTAGCGACGTAGAGCGAGCGTCCGCCCAGGGCGGACCGAGCCGAAGTGAGAAGCGAATACTTGGAGCTTTGCAAGACTTATTGAGAATTTTTGTGAGTGAAACGAAACAAAAAGTCCAATAAGTGGACAGAACCTGTAAGGCAAGCTCAAAGGTTTAATACCTGTTATTATTTTATCATCATTTATTATTTATTAAACTAAATAAAATTTTCAGTGGCAACCTCGCCAAGAGGTGGACTCGTAATTGAATATAACGGATTGGGATATACGAAGTTGCCGAAGCAAAGCGAAAGCAATTTGGGAAAAATCCGAGCCGAGGATTTTTCCGTATATCCTCTTGTTAGGCAAGGGTGAGCGAAGTGAAATGGAGCGAAAGCGCAACGTCCCCTTAAGCAAGGATCAATGATTGGTTTTTCCCCTTTGGTTTTTTATTTCTCGGATTAAATCTTCAATTATGGTTTTGTAATGGTTAAGTATATATCCAGTCATATAAATTGCAAATCCAGTTACAAGACAAATTTCACCTACTGCTATATATATTAAATTATAGTCATGATGAGCGGCATAGAATATTGATATACCGCCCATGAAAGAAAAAAAAGACACTACAATATAGTAAAAATGGAAATGTGGACAGGCACAATTTAATTTAAAAGTTTGAAGTTGTTATTGAGGGAAGAATTGGTAAAAGGTGTGCTGCGCACTCTAATGAGTAGAGAATCAGGGTCGAGTTTCTAAGTAAAATTTTCGTTCTGATGGGAGATAGCAAGAACCGGTCACAAGTCACTAAGTATTTTTTACGTCTTTCGATTTTAAGGCGTGCTACGCACTCTGAATTAGTAGAGAATCGGGGTCAGCTCACATCAATATTTTTGTTCGTTTCACTCCAAAAATATTGTGTGGCTCCTCCCCGAGCTCGCCTGTTGCAGAGCAACATGGCTGCGCTTTTCGATTCTCGACGAAAGGTGCGCAGGCACCTTTCTCCATCTCCACCTAAATCCGGCATATCAAAAAACGCCAGTTTGCACTGGTGTTTTTTGAGCCGAATTTGGTGGAGATGGCGAGAATCGAACTCGCGTGCAAAAGATGCTTTAAAATGATTCTACGAGGCATAGTTTGTTTCATTGGTTTAAGTTTATTATGTTGAAAACAGACAAAACCATAATATTCCGAGTCTTTTGATTTTGAGCTTGCATCAAGACGCTACAAGTTCTAGACCGATAATATAACACCCGTTCTTTTCCATCGGACAACAAAAAGACGGACGTAGCTTACTTAAGCGTAAGCTAAAGCAAGGTCCTTAGCCTGAAAAGGTGAAAGGATTGATCCTGCTTTTGCAAGTGTTTGTTTAGCACTTGGTTTTTTCAACCGGTTTTACAAGTCAGTTGAGCTTGGCTTCGCACATATTGAAGTGAACCTCTTGTCTAGGCCGATCATCCCCCTAAAACATGCCTCTGGCATGTTCGGGCGACCACTTCTATTAAGCAAATCAGAGATTTTGCTTAATAGAAGTGGTTTAGCCCTAAAACATTTCTATTTATCCAAGAACTTTTGGAGAATTTTTTTCTTCTCTCGTGCTCCCCATAAACTTTTTAAAAACCTCTCTCTGTTGAAAGCTTCGTTCTTGTCTTGGAACTCTTCGTAATGAATTAATTCCAATGGTCTTCTGTAACACGTAGCTTTGACTTGACCGTTGCAATGTCGTTTTATGCGATTCTCCAAATTACTTGTACAACCTGTATACAACTTATGATCCTTATGACTGTATAAAATGTATACGCTATAAGACATACTTTAGGTGAATGATCGTGTTTATATTTTTAATGAGCAAGACATTATCGGTATTTAACTTCGCGGGCGACATCGCGCATAACGTCTCTTTTTTTGATAGTTTCGCGCTTGTCGTGTTTTTTCTTTCCGCGTACAATGGCAATATCAACCTTGATCTTACCGTGTTTATTATACATTGAAATTGGTACTATTGTCAACCCTTTAGAAATTTTATTTTCTACGATCTTTTTCAGCTCTTTTTTGGTTAAAAGCAATTTTCTGGGTCTTCTTGATTCGTAGTCTTTGGGGGTATTTTCCGGCTGGTAGGGTGGAATATGAGCGCCTGTCAAAAAGGCTTCTCCTTTTTCAATAATGATATATGAACCTTCCAAAGACCCGCCTTTTTTTGTTTTAAGAGCTTTTACCTCAAAACCGCGCAGTTGTATTCCAGCGGATAGAGTTTCCAATATTTCGTAATTGAATTTTACTTTTTTGTTATATAAATACTGCGCCATATTAGAGCCTGCTACCAATCTTCATTCCGGCTAAAAATTTTCAGATTTTCACTGTAACTTGTTAAAAATTTTTTGAAATAGTTCACTATCCTTCTAAATTTTTAACTTCGTTACATCAAAAATCTGAAAATTTCGCTTTGAAAGCAAGACTGATAACAGACTCTTAAGTTTATACCATAAATAGTGTTTTCTGTCGTTGCTTTCCTTGTTTTTTGAAGACAAAATGTATTTGTTAACGGTCTCCTTTTAGGTTATAATACTGTCTATGAAATTATTTGATGAAGAAAAAGGTTCTCAAAAACCCGAGGTACCTAATAAAAATAAAGGTAAAAATAGTAAGACAAGTGGTAATAAGTCGTTTTTTAGCAACATATTGAGCGTTATTTTTATTTTTTTGATCATAGCGACACTTTATTCTATTTTTGTTGAGAATAAAAAAGAGATTGAAGATATTACTATTTCCCAGCTTGCACAGGATGTTATTGCCGGTGAAGTTACAAAGATCACTGTTGAGGGAGATAAACTCAAGATTAAATATGCTGCGGAAGTTGGTGTGGAAGAGGCGGAACCTCTTATAAAAAAGTCAAAAAAAGAAGTTGGAACATGTCTCTCGGATACGCTGGTAAATTACGGCGTTACGCCCGATCAGCTTGTTTTGGCTAACATTGATATAAAAAATCCGTCCGGTTTAGGGTATTGGCTTCTTAATCTGGCACCGTTTCTGATCCCAATCTTATTTTTGATAATTTTCTTTTGGTTCATTTCCCGGCAAGTCAAAAGCTCAGGCGGTATGCAAGCGTTCTCTTTTGGGCAGTCAAAAGCCCGGATCATTGACCCGAATGATAAAAGTCAGCGAGTAACATTTAAAGATGTTGCCGGCAATAAAGAAGCGAAAGAAGAACTACATGAAATTGTTGATTTTCTAAAGAACCCTAAAAAGTTTTTGGACATCGGAGCGCGAATTCCAAAAGGCATGATGCTGCTCGGCGCGCCCGGGACGGGAAAAACTCTTATGGCGCGGGCCGTTGCCGGAGAAGCTGCCGTACCTTTCTTTATTATTTCCGGTTCTGAATTTGTGGAGATGTTTGTTGGTGTTGGCGCGTCGCGTGTCAGAGACCTTTTTAAGATGGCAAAGAAAGCGGCGCCGGCGATCATCTTCATAGATGAAATTGACGCGGTGGGACGAGTACGAGGTACAGGTGTTGGCGGGGGAAACGATGAGCGAGAGCAGACACTTAATCAAATACTCGTTGAGATGGACGGCTTTGAGCCAAACGAAAAAGTTATTATAATCGCGGCGACCAATCGTCCGGACGTACTTGATCCGGCACTGTTGCGCCCAGGGCGCTTTGACAGACGTGTTATGCTTGATCTACCCGACGTAAGCGACAGGGAAGCGATCCTTAAGATCAATATCAAGAAAAAACCGCTTGCCGAAGATGTGGACTTGCATGTTATAGCTGAGAGAACTCCGGGTTTCTCCGGCGCTGATCTGACTTCTCTTATGAATGAGGGGGCAATTTTGGCGGCTCGCGAGGACAGAAAGAAAGTCGGTCAATTTGACCTGATCCGTTCTATTGAAAAAGTAATGCTTGGTCCGGTGCGAAAAAGTCACTTACTTTCCAAGGATGAGAAAAAAATTACGGCATATCACGAGGCGGGGCATGCTCTTGTTTCATCAGTGCTCCCTAATACCGATCCTGTGCATAAAGTAACGATTATTTCTCGCGGTATGGCGGGAGGATATACTCTTAATTTACCTCTTCGTGAGAAGCATTTGCAATCCAAAAAAGATTTTCTGGATGATCTTGCCGTAATGATCGCGGGTTATGTAACCGAGCAAATGATCTTTGGAGATATTACAACAGGTCCATCAAACGATTTGCAGGTTGCGACGGCGCTGGCGCGCAATATGGTTACGCGATATGGAATGTCCGACAAGATCGGTCCGGTTGCGCTTGAGAATCCTGTCGGTACTGTACAGTTTGGATGCGGTCCGAACGAAGGTGAATATTCCGAGACAATGTCAACCAACATTGACAGTGAAGTGTCGCGACTTATAGATGACGCGCTTTCACGCGCGAAAGATGTTATAACAAAAAACAAAGAGACTCTTGAGGCTATTGCAAAAGAACTTATACGAGTTGAAACAATTGAGAAAGAAGAGTTTGAAAAAATACTTATCGCACACGGTATTACACCTAAGAAGAAAGAAGAAGAGGATGTTGTTAAGAAGATTACACAGGACGTTGTGAAAGAAGGAGAAAAAGGAAAGACCAATAACTAAAATTTATCTTTGTAAACAATATTAAAAATAAAACTCCGCTTCTTGCGGAGTTTTATGATATGAATCTTCCGGATCAGCAGTAAAAAAAACGATATTGCGAACAGTAGATACAATGGTTTTTTATTCATAGTATTATATTTAATTTTTTAAAGATCTATTTTAAAAGTTTGTTTTTTTCTAATGAAAAATTATCATAAAAAGAGGTAAATCACAAATACAAATTTATAAAAGAATAAAGCATTGAGTTGTTTTTAAAAACTGGTATTGTGTAAAACATGCAGTCAAAAAAATTTATACGAAAAGAAGAAGATTTTGTTTGCGAGCATTGTGGCGCGCGGGTTTTAGGTAATGGATATACCAACCATTGTCCGCAGTGTTTGTGGAGCAAGCATGTGGATATATATCCCGGGGATCGTGCGAGCAAGTGTGAAGGAATGATGCGACCGGTGGATGTGGAGCTGAAAGGTAACAAATATATTATTACTCATCGTTGCGAAGAGTGTGGGTACGAAAAGAGGAATGAAGCCGCGGAGGAAGATGATTTTGATCGGATCATGTGGTTTGCGGGGTAAAAATATTATGGATAATAGCGAGTGTTTTAACTTTTCTTGCATTGCGAAAAAGAGAAATTTTTAGTAATATAACCACCATACCGTCCTTAGCCTTGCCTGCCGGCAGGCAAGTCAGTTTCAGCCCTAGGCTGACCAGCCTAGGGCTTGGGGTTACCTAAGCGAACCGTTTATATCGTTAGATATAATTACGGCACTCGGATGAATTAAAAATTAAAAACCGCCCTTAGCTCAGTTGGTTAGAGCACCAAGCTTATA
>CAYPRS010000001.1:18087-22625 GCA_964413235.1 uncultured Candidatus Saccharibacteria bacterium
AAAGCAAGCTTCTGACAGGGTTCACACTCATAGAACTTCTCGTAGTTATCTCTATAATAGGACTACTCTCTAGTGTAGTTTTAGCAAGCTTGGGAAGTGCGAGGGAGAAAGCCAGAATTGCCACGGGTAAACAATTTAGCTCAATTATAAAACACAGTATCGGAGACCAACTTGTCGGTGAGTGGAATTTTGACAATGACACTGCGGATGATAGCAGTGGTTTTGGTAATGACGGTGTGATTGTTGGAGGAGCTACTGCCGTTGACGGTATTATGGGGCGGGCTATGAGTTTTGACGGCGTGAATGATTATATATCGTTGCCCGATAAATCATTAAACAATGGTAACGCACTAACTGTTGGATTATGGTTTAATACAAATGATGCGAGTAAATATCAGGATATGTTTGATTTAAATGATCCGTTGGGTGGTGTATGGATGGTAACGAAAAATAATTTAATCCAAGTATCTTTTCAAACCGTGAATAATCCGCTGACATATCCCGTTGCTTCCAACAAATGGTATTATATTGTTCAAGTTGGAGATAATGGCGCACATAAATTATTTGTGAACGGAAAACTTGTATCTTCCAACACACAAGATGTTAAATCTAATATAAGTTTAAAGAATGGTAGAATAGGAGAAGTGGATGATAATAGAGCAGCTGAATATTTCAATGGTCTTATCGACGATGTCCGCATTTACGAAGAAGCCTTCTCTTCCGCCCAAATCCAAAAACATTACGCCGAAGGATTAAAAGACCATCAAACATTAGCCAGTAAATAAAACTTTTAGAGTTTCAAATTTTAAAAACAAAACTAGTTCCAAAAAAGAATTTACTATTCAAAATGGATTGGGATCGCGAATTTTGCTATCCGCGCGGAAATAAGAGGGTGATCTTTTAGGTCGTGGTCTTTTTGCAGAATTTGCATTGCTTCGGTTCGCGCGGCTTCCACCATTTTTATATTTTTGATAGCTTCCATGCCGATGTCGGAGATACCCCATTGTTTCTTGCCGGCAAGTTCTCCCGCACCGCGTAACTGTAGATCAAGTTCTGAGAGTTCAAAACCGTTTTTGGCTGTCTTCAGTGCTTTGAGACGGTCAAGAGTTTTCTTTGTTTTTGTGTCAGCGAAGACATAACAATACGCTTGATTTTCGCTTCGCAAGACACGTCCGCGGAGCTGGTGAAGTTGAGAAAGACCAAAGCGCTCGGCACCCTCAATAATGATAGTTGTCGCGTTTGGAACATTGACGCCGACTTCTACAACAGATGTTGCAACGAGAATATCAGTTTTGTGATCTTCAAAGTCGCGCATAACAGACTCTTTGCTTTTCTTGCTTGGAGTAAGTGATCTTGCGGGCATTTTACCGTGAAGTATCTCAATATTATATTTTGGGAAAATGTTTTTTTTCAAACGAACCGCTTCTTCTTTGACCGATTTTACAATAAGAGCAAGTTCTTTGTCCGGGTCTGGTTCATCAATACGAGGGCAGATCACATATACTTGCTTTCCTTGTTCCAATTCCTTCCGCACTTTTTCATAAGTTTCTTCACGTTTACCCGGCAGAACGATTTCGGTAATGACTGGCTTCCTGCCATGTGGCATTTCGTCAAGAAGTGTAAGATCAAGATCTCCGTAAATAGTAAGTGCAAGAGTGCGGGGAATAGGGGTTGCTGTCATGGACAAAAAATGCGGAGCGATATTGCTTTTTTGAGCGAGCTTTGCTCTCTGCTCCGTGCCAAAGCGGTGTTGTTCATCTATAACAACAAAAGCAAGGTTTTTGAACTTCACCGTTTTTTGTATAAGTGAATGAGTCCCGACCAGAATATTGATCTCGCCACCCTCAACCCATTTGAGAAGCTGGGCGCGGGATATGGTTGTTGATTCTTCCGCGGAAACTTTTGATGGGAATTTCTTGCACCCGGATCCGGTAATGAGACCGATCTTGACCGGCAGGTGTGAGAAATATTGAATGAACGATTCGTAAAGTTGTTTGGCTAAAATTTCTGTCGGCGCCATATAAGCAACCTGCAGGTTTTCAAAGGGCGCGTTTTTAGGATGAGATGACACTACAGCAAAACTCGTTGTTGCTGCCACAGCTGTTTTGCCGGAACCGACATCGCCTTCAAGTAAACGCATCATCGGTTTGCCATAGCCTAAGTCGTCTATGATCGCATCAATTGCTCGGCTCTGTCCGTCTGTGAGCGTGAAAGGAAAACGCGCGATGAATTTCTCAAGTTCGCTCTCGTCAATATCAATGAGGAATGAATTTTGTTTTTTATACTCCTGCTTTGACCTTCCCCGCGAGAGTTGAATATAAAATATCTCTTCAAAGGCGAAACGTTTTCGTGCCGCCGTGGCATCCTCTTCTCTCTTGGGTCCGTGTATCCAAACGAGAGCGGTCTTGAGGGAGGGGAGATGATATTTTTTTAGAATTTTTTCGGGTATCGGATCGATAAGCTCGTCAAGCGCTCTACCTGCGAGAGCTTTTTGAATATTGTAATGAAGCCAACGTGAAGTTATCCCACGACTTTCCGGGTAGATTGGAACACCGAACACCTCATTACCGTGCATAAAGAGAGTGTCACTAGCATCAATCGGCATTTCTTTTGTTCTTTCTATTTCAGGATTTGCCAAGTATAAACCTCTTTTGTTTTTAGATACTTTTCCTTGCAGAGAAACCATTGTGCCCTCAGGAAACATTTTTGCGACATAAGCTTGATGAAACCAAATGACTTTTAGTTTACCGGTATCGTCTTCTATTACTCCCTCTGCTATTGGAATTTTTGTTTGGTATGCTTTGCGAGTTTTTATTTTCCCCATTTTTCCATAGATAGTTACAGAGTCTTCGTCTTTGATATTTACAATTTTGCGGATCTTGGCGATGTCACTGTAGCGGGAAGGGAAGTGAAAAATTAGGTCCTCAATGGTTTTTATTTTGAGTCGCGCCAGCGCCTTTTTCTGCGCGGGAAGAAGATGAAAACGATCTTCAACCTTTGTATTTAATATGGTCTTTTCCATAAGTTGTATTGTAGCGCAAACAGATAATTACACAAAAATTTATAATATGGTGTGGAGTTGACCCCGTTAGAGGATATCCTCTAACGGGGTTGACAATAATATATTATGGGTATATACTCATAATAAGATAGTTACTAAAAGAGGGGGAAAGGTCGAGCTGTCTATATCAATAAGTTTTTAACTATAAAAAATATTATGCCTAGATTTGATAGAACAGGTCCGCGCGGTATGGGACCAAGAACCGGTCGGGGAATGGGTCCTTGCGGAGATGGATATGGATATGGCGGAGGATTCGGACGTGGATTCGGCGGAAGACAGTTTTTTTCTCGCAAAGAAGAATCAGAAATATTAGAAGATGAAGTTGAAGATCTGGAAAATGAAATGAAAGCGATCAAAGAACGGCTCGCCGAATTAAAAGGAAAGTAAGCTATGCCACAAAAGGAGGTTTTAGAGCTTGTTGCTCATCTTCATTTCAGCTAAAAATTCCCAAATTTTTAACTTCGTTACATCAAAAATCTGAAAATTTCGCCTTGAAAGCAAGATGAGCAACAGGCTCTAATCTTACCTCAAAAAAGGGGGTGAGGTAGGACTTCCTTATAATAATTTTAATAAATAACAACTTACAGATTTATGCCGAGGCCGAGACTTAACCGAAGGATAAGATTTAATCCAAACGTAACATATTTTAAACCGCAAGGTATTCCGATGAGATTTTTGGAAACTGTAGAATTAACCGCTGAAGAGTTGGAGGCACTTCGGCTGAAAAATTTAAAAGATTTGGATCAAACCGAGTGCGCCAAACTAATGAAAACATCTCAAAGCACTTTTCAGCGTATCTTATCATCAGCTTACAAAAAGATCACCGAGGCGCTAGTCGCCGGCAAAGCGATAGAAATAGTGAAACGGTAACTTGACGGTCGCACCGCCAAATTATTTATATAAAAAACCACCGGTGTTTAGATTGGTGGTTTTCATTTTTTCTTCAACTCTATAACCGCAATCTCCGGTGGGCAGTTGAATCTTATTGGGAACGCGCTTAATCCAATTCCGCGGTTTACGTAGAGAGCAGTATTGTTTATTTCAAATAATCCGCTGGCATATTTACCGTGGTTTTTTGTCGGTACCCAAAACGGTCTTATGAAAGGGATTTTAATTTGTCCGCCGTGAGTATGTCCGGCTAAAATTAAGTCAATTTTTTCTTCCTTTAAAATGTCCGGCTTGTTCACGATCTCCGGCGCGTGAGCTAATAAAATTTTAGGGATATTCTTTTCTGTATCAGCTAGTGCTTTTTTTAAGTCAGCTCTTCCTGTGTGTGGATCATTAACTCCTACTAAGTAAATATACTCATCGCCTTGAAGAAATATTTTTTGATTTTCATTGTCTAAAACAACAATTCCGCTTTTTTTCAGTAATTCTTCCAGAGAATTACTATCAGCTTCTTCATTCTTATATTCATGGTTGCCTAAAACGCCAAAAATTTTCCCTTTATACTGATCTCCCAGTTCCTGCCAAAACT
>CAYPRS010000002.1:0-21576 GCA_964413235.1 uncultured Candidatus Saccharibacteria bacterium
TGGACTTCCTTGCTCAAAATCTGAGCAAGGAAGTCCATTGCTCACCTGACCCTTGCTCAAAATCTTATGTAAGGATATTTCCAACGCGTTTAAAAAAGCGATTGTTTTTGCTTTGTCTTTGTTTTCAATTAAAGGTTTAATTATTTTGATACGCTCAACTATATTTCCACGTAAAAAGGCATCCGCTTGTGTTACACATTCTCGCGAAAGATTAAAAATACTTTCATCTGACACAATAAAAAGTCGTGATCTAAGTGTAGGTAAAATATTTTCCGCGGATGGAGTTATTAAAAAAAAGTGAGTGTCTTCTGTTGGTTCTTCAAAAACTTTTAACAACGTATTTTGAGCTTCTTTGGTAAAAAAATACGTTGAGATAATAAACACCCGGGGCAGTCCTGTTACTCCATGTTTTGATTGAAGATCTTTGAGTTGCCGACCTTCGTTAATGCCGAATTTCTCAAATTCACCATGCCAAAAATCCGGATTTCCAACACTTTCAATGCCAATCTCTTTTTCAAGAAAAATAGATAACTTTGTAAAAATAGCTCGTTTCTCTCCTTCGATAAGATAAGCGTGGTGCAAATGCTTAGTCTTTTTATACGCATTGATTATTGTTTGCATAGAAAAAATCCAAGAGATTACCTTTTCGCAATAATACTTCTTTTGTACATATCCAAATGCTCAAGAGCAATTCCCGTACCTTTGGCAACACAATAGAGAGCGTCGTCAGCAAGTTTTGCGCGTACACCGGTCCGACGATAAACAAGCTCTGATAAATTTCGCAGTTGAGATGTTCCTCCGGTCATAATAATCCCTTGATCAATAATATCAGCGGAAAGTTCCGGTGGTGTCTCTTGTAAAACATCTTTGATCGCTTTTATAATTTCACGAAGATCACGGTCAATCGCTTTGACAATCTCGTTGGTGGAAATTTGCGCGGTTCGCGGAAGCCCAGCTATATAGTCACGTCCTTTGATTGTCATGGATAATTCTTCTTCCATTGGAACAGCCGATGCGACTTTGATCTTGATATTTTCCGCGGTTTTGTCTCCAATAGCAAGATTAAAAGTTTTTTTAATATAATCGGCAATAGAATGATCTAATTTATTTCCCGCACATTTTACAGAAGTTGAAGCCACAATACCACCTAAAGAAATAACTGCTACGTCAGTCGTACCACCTCCAATATCAACTACCATATGCCCTCGCGCCTCATGAATCGGAATTCCGGCGCCGATTGCGCTCAAGATCGGCTCTTTGACCACATATGCGTTTTTTGCTCCCGCCTTGATCGTCGCTTCAATCACAGCGCGCCGCTCTGTGGAAGAAACACCTGCCGGCACAGAAACCATAACTTCCGGTTTAAAAATATTCCATTTACTCAATACTTTGTTGATATGGTAGCGAATCATCGCCTCGGTTACGCGATAATCTGCGATAACACCGTCTTTCATCGGTCTATACGCGATGATATTGTCCGGAGTACGACCGATCATTTCTTTCGCTTCCAGTCCAACCGCCAAAATTTTGTTGTCCTGCTCGGAAACCGCGACCACAGACGGTTCATTCTGCACCACACCTTCCCCCGGCACAAACACAAGCGTATTTGCGGTGCCAAGGTCAATTCCTAATTTTCGAGTAAACATTCTCATATTAGATAAAATTCAATAACTGATCATTTGTAATAATACCTGAAAAAACAGTGTCAGTAAAGCAAACAAAAATCCGGCGGAATACCGAATTTTTGTTTACATTTTATTTATTCTGCAATAATCACCAATCTACTTCTTCCAACTTTTTAGATCCTTCCGGACAAGTAGTATCACCTTCCGAAAGGGGTTGATCTATTTCATAGGTGGCATCCGTACTGTCAATACAATACCATAAATTATCACTAAGTTCTGCGGCAACAGCATAAGATTGTCCTTCGTTGCCAATCGTACAGACAAGTTTTTTATCAGAGCCGACAATACTGCGTAAGGATTTTAATGACCATAAAATACTTGTATTATCAGTAAACATTGTGTTTTCCGCCACACAAGAATCTTCCGATACTTCTACCGGTGTGCCGTAACTATTTTCATTATCATCATAATAAAGTTCTGCGTCTGTTCTAATTTTATCGAAATTTATTTTTGTTGATGCTTTTTTTTCAGTTTGTCCCGTTTCCCCCATTAATCCTTCTATAAATTCTTGAACTGGTGTTGTATCTGTTGGGGGCACAACTTCAACAGCAACATCATAGTCTGTTTCATTTTCCGCGGAAAGAGAAACGCCTATTTTCATTTCTCCTGTAGATTCATCTTCTATTTTTATTCCCGATACATCCAACAATACAACAGACTTTCTGGTCAACATTGTATCTTTCGTAACCCACATCTCGGCAGTTAGATTTTCCAATATTTCAAATATTTTTCCCGCATTTTCACTATCAAGCTCATTTTCTATTTCCGTAAATATTTCTTCCGGACTTGGTTCTTCATATCCCGGATCTGTTACCGTATTCTGCATCTCCTCTTCCATCATCTCAATAGCCAAATCCTTGGAGATTACCATAACTTCCTTTATTAATATTTTCCAATCTTCTTGGCTTATTTGAAATGTTAAATGATACTCTTTGTTACCGTTTGCATCTACCACATTCTCAACTTTTCCTGAACGATTTATTATTTCAATAATCTTAGGACTATTGAGAAGTTTTTCTAACATTTCTTTAACTTTCTCTTTCTGCTCTCCCTGCATCGCCATAAGTTTTTCTACATCAATACTAACACCCGGCATAATATTTTCAAGATCAATCTCAATCCATCTATCTTCATACTCGCTCAAATCAAGCTCCATAAAAGGAGTAGTATCACGCAAGCGTAAATATATAATGTTATCAACCATTTTTATGTCAGCGGTTCCCTCAAAATTAGCCTCCATAATTCCCGTATCTCCCTCCAGTCCAAATGTTAAAACTCCATCAACTTTTTGATTGGCAACATCCGACATGTCATACGCCATATCATATGAAACCAGATAATTGAAACTCATTTTATCGCTTGTGAAAAAATTTTGCATCGTGGTACTGGCATCGTCGTTAACATCTATATCCAGACCAAATTTAAAATCGCCTTTTTCCTTTGCTACAGTAACTTCCATACCTTTGGCAATTGTCCCAGATAAAATATCAAGTGGTTTTGGATTTGCAAAATATGTAAAATATCCATATACTCCGCCAGCACATCCCCCTAATAAGACTATTATAAAAATAATCGTGGTAATAATTTTTTTTCCACTTTGCTTTTTTCCCGCAACTTGCCCAAGAACAGAATTCGGTTCATGCTCTTTGGTAGCTGCAGTTATAGATCTCTCAGACGCAATTCGCGCCGCGCTATTTGTACTTTGTCCTAATGTTGAATTTTCTTCCGAAAAAGATTCATTTAGGGTACGCCCCGCAATTTCATGCTCTAATTCTTCTCCAGTTTCTACCGGTGATGTATAATCTGACGATTTTTCTTGTCCGATCTTAGCAAAGGCGTCAGCAACATCCCCTTCTTCCCAACCACCTTGGGACTTAAGAGTTTTTACAATTTCGTTTCTGTCTATACCAGCATTAAGTTGACTTCTAATGTATGAGATCAATTCTTCCGTTACCATAATAATATAAAAATTAAAAACTATTAAAACGCTATGTAAAAAATATAAAGAATAATCAATAATCTTATCCTTTATCTAAAAAACTACTTCGTCTAATTAATTATATCAAACAACGAACAAAAAATATGGTTTTTTATCCCCAATACAATGTTTTTTATTACAATAAAAAAGCTGGCGTAGCGAGATACATAATTAATTTTGTACCCGTGAGATATTAACTCCTACTTTTTTCAATCTTTCTTCAACCGATTCATAACCCCGATCAATATTATATACTTTGTGTATTGTTGAATTTCCTTTGGCAATTATTGCCGCCAAAACAAAAGCAAGTCCCGCGCGCAGATCCGGACTCTCCAGTTCTTTACCACGAAGTGGAGTCGGACCCTTTACCAACATTCTATGCGGATCCATTGGTGTAATATCCGCTCCCATTCTTTCAAGCGATTCGGCATATGCCAGACGTCCTTCAAAAATAGTTTCATGAACAAAACTTTCCCCACCCGCTTGGGTCAGAAAAATTGTCATTGGAGCTTGAAGGTCTGTCGGAAACCCGGGATATTCATGAGTTTTTATGTTGATAGACCGAAATTCTTTCTTTTTGTTTCGGTCATCATATATCACGCGTACTGAACTTTTTTCAATATCAATTTTTACACCGGTTCGCTTGAGAATATCAATTGTGGCCTCCAAATGATCCGGGTTACATCCTGTTATAGTAATATCTTTCGCGGCAAGCGCGGCAAGAATAATAAAACTCCCCGCTTCTATACGGTCCGGCATAGTAGTATATGAAAGACCCCTAGTTTTAAGCAAAGGTCCTCCCCGCACAATAATTGTTGAAGTTCCAGCTCCCTGTATGTTTGCTCCACATCTATTGAGAAACTTGGCAAGATATTCTATTTCCGGCTCCAAAGCAGCGTTTCGTATTGTTGTTACTCCCTTCGCAAGAACTCCCGCCATCATAATTGTCTCAGTAACAGTAACGCTTGGTATCGGTAAAAAAATTTTTGCGCCAACAAGTCTTCCTTCTTTCGCTTCAATTATATATTTATCTTTTGTTTCTTTTACTTTCGCTCCCATTTGTTTATAACTTTCCAGAAAAAAATCAATAGGGCGCGCTCCAATAATACACCCCCCAGGGTGCGGAAAGACCGCTCTTCCTGTACGAGCCAAAAGAGGTCCGGTCAGTACTACCGAGGATCGTATCTTCCCCGCTATCTCTGGTGAAAGCACTGTGGAAATACGATCTTTTGGTAAAATAATATACGAATGCTTTTCGTTGCGTTCAACACCAAAACCAATATCACGCACTAAATCTATTATTCTTTGAATATCCTCAATATCCGGAACATTTTTCAATTCAACATCATCTTTGAATAACAAAGAAGCAGCAACCATTTTAAGCGCGGCATTTTTTGCACCGCCTACCGGAATTTCTCCCTTAAGAACATGTTCTCCGGCAAGACCTTTTATTACAAATTTATCATTATTCATTATTATATAGTATGTTTTTTAAACTAAATTTACAACACGGATGATATCACCATCTGTTTTGACTTTTAAAGCTTGTTCTGTAACTATATAACTATGAAGATAGGTAAAAAATTACCAAGGTTATTTTGATGATTCAAAAGAGTGTTATTTTTACACAACGCCCTTCTTCTAAAAAACTATCTTAAACTATGAAAATTATCACTGTAATTCCATTATCGCGCGGTGTTTTCAAAGAACATCTTACTTATTTCACCTCCACTTCGGTTGAGAAGGGTTCTCTTGTCTATGTTCCGATCCGAACAAAAGTCGTCCCTGCAATTGTAATAGATATTCAAAACGCTCGCGATCTAAAAATCCAAATAAAGGAAGCTCCTTTTAGTATAAAAAAAATAGAAAAATTGAAAACATTTTCTCTTTTTACTTCTAATTTTATAGAAACGGCAAATATGGCGGCGGATTATTTTGCTACAACAAGCGGCGCTGTTCTCCAGTCACTTGTTCCTAAAACTATTTTAGACGCTTACGGCGAAAACAAAATTAATCCGGTCAAACCTTTTGGAAAAATAAATTTAGACGAAAACATCAGCAAAATAAAAAACGAACACTATGTTTTCCAATCTGACTATACTGAGAGAATGGCAACGTATAAAAGCTTTATTCGCGAGTCATTCGCGAAACAAAGATCTGTTTTTTTCTGTCTTCCCTCTGCTCAACAAATAGAGCATGCTTTTAATTCTCTGGAAAAAGGAATTAGCGCTTACACTTATATACTGCATGGAAAAATATCAAAAAAAGAAATGATATTACGATGGAATAATATCATTACTTCCAAACACCCCGTGTTAATAATAGCCACTGGTGGATCTATGGCGATCCCACGTCATGATATTGGAGCAATTATATTAGACAACGAAAACGGAAGCGGTTATAAAACACTCTCTCGCCCGTTTATAGACTATAGAATTTTTGCTGAACTCTACGCAAAAAACACCGGTATAAAACTTATTTTGGGAGATATGTTTTTACGTACAGAAACATTGTTTCGCCAGCAAGAGGGTGAGCTTGTACCTTTTACGCCACTTAAATTTCGCGCTTTGAGTACCGCAAAACAGACTATTGTTGATATGAAAAAAAATAAAAAAATTAATCCCGCTTCGTCTAAACAAATAGATTCTCTGAATGAGAATGCTAATAAAAACGATCCTGTCTCACTAAAACTAAACAATAGTGGCAAAAAAACATTTACAACCATAAGCGACGAGTTAACTAAACTTATAGAAGGAATAAAACAAAAAAATGAACATTTGTATATCTTTTCAACACGAAGAGGTCTTAACACCCTAACCGTCTGCGCGGATTGCGGAACAATAGTTAAATGTGATTTTTGCAGTGTACCATATACTTTACACAAAAAAAATAACAAAAATATTTTTATATGTCACAAATGCGGACATCATAAAAGCGCCGAAACGAAATGTAAAACATGTAAAAGCTGGAGACTAACCCCTTTAGGTATCGGTATTCAATTAGCAGAAAAAGAAATAACGGAAAAATTTCCAGACATTAAACTGTTCCGATTAGACAGCGATTCTGCCACTACACCTAAAAAAGCCAAAGAAATTGCCTCATCTTTTATGTCATCCCCTGGAAGTATTTTACTGGGAACAGAAATGGCGCTACAATATTTGGAAAAAGACATTGAAAATATAGCTGTCCTTTCTATAGATTCGTTATTTGCTCTTCCTGATTTCAGGAGTGGAGAACGTATCTTTAATCTTTTGCTCCGTCTGTCTTCAAAGGCGACAAAAAATTTTATAATTCAAACCCGCAATAGTGATGACGATATCTTCCAATATATTATCAAAGGAAATTTGTTAAGTTTTTATAGAGATGAAATAAAAAATAGACAAGAAATGGAATACCCACCATTTAAGACTTTCATAAAAATTACCCGAGAAGACAAAAAAGAAAAAGTAGTTGCTGATATGAAAAAATTAAAAAAAATACTTAGCGATTACGAAGCTCTTGCTTTCCCAGCTTTTGTTCAGGAAATAAAAGGTAAATATCGTATGCATATGCTTATTAAACTTGGAGTGGACTCATGGGTTGATACAAAATTGCTTGGAATATTAAAAGCGCTTCCACCGACATACATCATTAATGTTGAACCGGAAAATTTACTTTAGTACTTTAGTCTTTTGAATTTATAAACAAAATTTGGTATAAATTAAATATGATAAAAATCATTCAAATAGGAGATCTTGTATTACGCGCGACCGCAAAAAAGGTTGCCGTGGACAAAATAATATCACCGGAAATTCAAAAAGTCTTGGAAAACATGAAACAAGCAATTGTTGAAAATGATGACGGAATTGCAATTGCCGCCCCACAAATAAATGTGTCTTTGCGAATTTTTTTAGTGTCTAAACGAATTTTCCTAATTGACAAGGAAGGAAAACCACTTCCAGACATAACACCGGAAGAAATAGACAATTACAAAGACCTTGTTTTTATCAATCCCGAAATAACAAACCAATCCAAAAAAACACAGTGGCTTATGGAAGGATGTCTTAGCATCCGCGGTGTCTATGGAAAAGTTGAACGTTCAGAAAAAGCAACGATCAAAGCCTTTGATGAAAATGGTAAATTGTTTACGCGAGGAGCAAGTGGACTTCTGGCGCAAACTATTCAACACGAGAACGACCACTTGGACGGAATTCTATTTATAGACAAAGCCAAAGATTTGGAAAAAATTGATATGTCTAACAACGGAAAAGTTGTCTAATTCATTATTTCAATAAATAAGACAACAGCGCCATTCTTATATAAAGTCCGTTTTCCGCCTGTCTGAAATACGCAACTCTTTCGTCTATCGTTTCTGTCTCCAAAGATAATTTAATCTCCTCCACGTGAGGAAGCGGGTGTAATAATCTGGCGCTTTTTTTAAGTAGCGGAAAATTTTTTTCGGTAATTTTATACAATCCCTTTGACTCTTTATATTCTTTTTCAGACATTCGCTCCTTTTGAATTCGGGTCATGTAAACAATATCCACCTCCGGTAAACATTTATCAAGTTCAGTCTGCTCCTCAAACAAAACATTTTGTTTTTTTAAATAATCTTTTATGTCATCCTTAATTGAAAGACATTCTGGGGCGACAAAAATTATTTTTATGTTTTTAAATTTCCCTAGCAAATAACACAATGATCTGACCGTTCGTCCATACTTTAGATCTCCAACCATGGCAATCGTGACCCCGTCTATCTTACCAACTTCTTTCCAGATAGTATAAAGATCTAAAAGAGTTTGTGTGGGATGTTGTCCCGAACCACTACCGGCGTTTATCACGGGAACAGAACTTACAGAGGTGGCTTTTTCTACAGCTCCCTCTTCAAAATGTCTGATCACAATAACATCCGAATATCCGGAAATTACCCTAATACTGTCTTCTATAGATTCTCCTTTTACCGCGGAAGAAAATTCTTTTGCATTTTCGGTGCTAATAACCTTACCTCCAAGACGAAGCATCGCTGATTCAAAACTAAGTCTTGTCCTTGTGCTTGGTTCGTAAAAAAGTGTCGCCAAAATTTTTCCATTCAATGGCTCCTTAACAACTTTTTTCAATTCATCCGCTTTTTTAAATAAAGCAAAAAGAGTTTCCACATCCAGTTGCTGAGATTCTATTAGATTTTTTAATTTCATTTTAAAATATTAATTATTTAAAGGATTATAGTCTTGTTTTAATAAATTTTGCAATGGAACAAAAAGCGGTTGTGGCAGATCATTCCAATCAAACCATTCCCATTTCTCCCATTTATCCAGTTCCATAACTTTAGCTTCACCGGAAACATAGTCAGCTAACATAAAAATTGTAACGTAATGCTTGCCTTCTTTCTCAAAAATATCGTTTGTAACCATACTAAAACGAACATTTTTTATCTTTATTCCGGTTTCTTCAAGTGTTTCTCTTACAGCACACTCTTTCCACGATTCGTTAAATTCAAGATGTCCTCCAGAAAAACTCCACGAACCGGCTCCGTGCGCGCCTTTGCGTTTACCCAGCAAAACCTTACCCTCTTTTATAATGCAAACCCCCACTCCAACTTTTGGCATATTATCCATAATTTTTTACTTTCGTTTAAACTACATACATTTTACAACGTAGTCAAAAAAACGCATACAATATTATTATAGCTAGTTTTGTAGATATTATTACACCGCGATATAAAAAAGTCCTAAATATTGCAAAGCAAAAATTTTAAGTACTGTTATTGTCCGCCCATAAATCCGCACATATCAATCAATTTTGCTTTTGTGTAGATTATATTTGTTTCTTGGGATGTCAGAAAATCAAAAGTATGTATTTCATAAAAGTCAAATGTTTTTTTATTTTCATCGTAGAACTTTTTAATTTTTAAAAGGTATTTTTCATTAACAATATCAAGTCCGACCTTGATATTGTTTTTTGTCTTCCTCTCTTAATTATCCCTATCTTCAAAATCTTCTTTTTTCTTTTCTTTTATTCTTTGAAAGATCAAATAAACAAGAATTACAAGAAAACTTCCCCAAAATAACAATGCAATCATATTTTCTGTCATATATTTAATGATAAATGATATTAATCAAGTTTTACCGCCGTACCATAAACCAATATCTCTGATGCGCCTTGCATGATCATTGATGTATGCATTCGCAAATTTATTACAGCATCGGCTCCCATCTTTTGAGCGTCTTCTTGCATACGTTGCATCGCCTGCTCACGCGCCTCTGCTTGTAATTTGGTATATTCTTTGATCTCGCCACCAACTAAATTTTTAATTCCCGCAAAAATATCTCGTCCGACATTACGCGCCCGCACAGTACTTCCGCGTGAGATACCTAAAATTTGAGTTATTTGTTTTCCTGGAATCTGTTCTCCTGTTGTAATGATCATAGTATTTTTATTAATAGTTAATAATGTCTTTAATTATATTTATATGCGAACTTTATTGTTACATGGTATCATGGCTGTATAATTCAAGCTATTATTTCCTTTCACGGTCTAATAGTCTAAATGCTAAATATGAACAAAAAGATAAAAAAATTAAACATCGCTTTTTTCGGCAGTCCGCAGTTTGCAGTGGATGTATTGGATTCTCTTAAAAAAAATGGAATTATTCCTGATCTTATTATTACCCAATCGGATAAACCCGCGGGACGAAAATTAAAACTCACTCCACCGGAAGTAAAAATTTGGGCGGAAAAAAATAATATTCCAGTATTTCAGCCGGAAACTCTAAAAAAAGACGGGGATGAAATACAAATCATCATTGACAAGGGACCATGGGATATCTTCATTATAGTCGGATACGGAAAAATAATATCAAGTACCGTCCTTGATATCCCAAAATATGGAACACTTAATGTACATCCGTCGCTTTTGCCAAAACTCCGCGGTAGCTCTCCTATTCAATCTGCAATTCTAAAAGAAAACGAAATCGGTGTTACCATAATGTTGGTTGATAAAAAAATGGATCACGGACCGATATTGGCGCAAGAAAAAACGCCGATTGAAAACTGGCCGCCAAAAACGAGCGAACTGGAAAAAATAACCGCAGTGCAAGGCGGCAGAATGCTTGCGAAGGTAATTCCGGAATGGGTCGCGGGTAAAATTGAGCTGCAAGAACAAGATCATGATAAAGCAACCTTTGTAAAAAAGATAACCAAGCAAGACGGTCTTATTGAGTTAGACGACGACCCGGAAAAAAACTTTCGTAAAATTCAAGCTTTTGACATCTGGCCTCGCACCTACTTTTTCACCGAACGAAACGACCCTAATAAACGGGCAAGTAAAAAAATCCGTGTTATCATAACGGATGCTGAACTTAAAGACGGAAAACTCATCATTAAAAAAGTCATTCCTGAAGGAAAAAAAGAAATGGATTACCAGAGTTTCCTCAAAGGTTTTCTAAAATAATTCAGAAAAAAAAGACACTCACGCCGTACGGCGCGAGTGTCTTTTTTGTTTTACTAACTAAAATATTATTTTATCACCACATCAGTGATAATCACCGGCTCAATAGGTCTGTCATGACTTTCGGTCTCAACATTGCCGATAGCGTCCACCACATCCATTCCTGAAATAACTTTACCAAAAACCGCATGTTTAGATCTTGGGTCAGTGTCAAAATCAAGTCGCTGATTATCAACAAGGTTTATAAACCACTGACTACCACCTGTATTGGGACCACTATTCGCCATTGATATTGTACCTCTCATATTAGAAAGCCCTTCCACAAATTCATCTTCAATCTTATATCCCGGACCACCTGTTCCCCATTCGTTAATAAGTGAATCGTCTTTTGTCTTTGGATCCCCGGATTGGATCATAAAATTTTTGATCACCCGATGAAACTTTACACCGTCATAAAAATCACCACGTGCCAATTCTACAAAATTCTCAACTGTCTTTGGTGTTTTATCAGCATATAACAGAAGTCCAATATCTCCTTTTGTGGTTTTGAGAGTAACATTAATAGGAACGATAACATCTGGTTCTACGATTGGTTCTTTCTTTGAGATCATAATATATAATACAATAAATAAAGTAATAAAAGCTATTATAATAATGTGATTTTGTTTTAACCAGTTCATATTTTTTTATTTTATAAAATTTTAACTTATAATTATTTATTTTTCTCGTCTCAACTCACTTGCGACGAGATCTGCCAAAACCTTTGATAATATTTTTGATTGATTCAGACCCGCGACGTAATCTTGTTCTTTGTTTTGTTTTACGTGACTTAACTGTTTCAATCATTTCTTCCTTAGCATCATTAATAGCAACATAGAGATCTTCCTTTTCAGATACAGCGCGAAAATCTTTTCTAGACACGCGCAGATTAATCTCAGCGCGAAAAATTTTTCCTGACTGGTGATGTTTTGTTGTTGTTCCAATCTCAACATTACATAACACTGAATCATCATTAGACTTAATGAATTTCTCAATTTGCCCTATTTTTTGGTTCGTATAGTCAGATAAAGCATGGGTAAGATCAATATTTGTGGTCTTTATGTTTATTTTCATATTCTTTTTCTAACTAGCTTTGAGTTACGAAATAGAATCTTACTGCGAGCTTTAAAAACAAAAAATTTCATCTTTCAACCTCAATTTTGGTAGCGTAGCTACGAAAAATCTCGGTTTCAAGCGAACTTTTCCGTTTTTAAAGCTCTCGTCACGGATTCTATTTCGTAACTCAAAGGACTTATAAAAAACAAAGAACTGACCTACTTATATTTTACCAAAAAGAAAAGAAAATACCAAAAAACTTATTTAGTATCAGCAATACTCAATATCTTGTTTGACGAACGGTGTCCGCTTATAATGCGCACTTTCCCATGCAAAATGCCAAAATGTCGCGCAATAAGCTCAATTACCCGCTTATTCGCCATATTCATCTTTGCCGGTTCTTTTACGGATATCTTAAATTGCTCTTCTTTAATTTGTTCAAACTTTTCTTTTTTGGAACCAGGTAATACTTTTACTTTTATATACATGAAATTTGGCAACAGCTCTAACTTATAAAATCTCCACCAAACACAAATTCGTCCCACTAAAACGCGCCAGCGGAACACCGGCAATAATAACGATCTTATCTCCTCGTTTAGCCAATTTGTTCTGTAAAACAACTTCTCTAATATCATCCGTTGTGTTCACAACATAATTAAACTTATAAATTTTTTGCGGATAACAACCAAAATAAAGCACCATTTTGTTTAAATGCTTTTCGCTCGCGGTAAGAGCAAGCACCGGCTGCACTGGGCGATAACGCGAAACCATTCTCGGAGTAAAACCTGACATAGTAAGCGCAACAATTACTTTTGCGTCAACACGTCGCGCGATACGCACCGCGGAGGCGGTAATGGCATCAGCGGTAATATTTTTTTGAAGCTCTTTTGATTTCAAAACATTCTTTTCCAAACTGAGACGATATGTAAAATTACCTTCAACTTTCCTGGCAACCGCCGACATCTCCTTTACAGCTTCAAGAGGAAATTCACCAAAGGCTGTTTCTTGTGAAAGCATTATTGCATCAGCTCCATCCAAAATAGAATTGGCAACATCGCTTATCTCGGCACGGGTCGGTACCGGCGCTGTGATCATAGATTCAAGCATTTGAGTTGCTATTATGACGGGTTTACCGGCTGCGTTGCATTTTTGAACAATTTTTTTCTGCACCAGAGGAACATCTTCACGCGCCGACTCTACCGCCAGATCGCCACGTGCAACCATTATTCCATCAGCTACTTCTATTATCTCATCAATGTTCTTTACCGCCTGTACTGTTTCTATTTTTGCGATAATACGTGCGTCAGAACTTTTTTTATCTAAAATAGCGCGAAGTTTTTTAATATCCGTCGCTGTACGCACAAAAGAAAGAGCAAAATAATCAACCTTATGTTTAATACCAAATTCAAGATCTTTATGATCTTTTTTTGTAAGTGAAGGTGTCTTCAGATCCACTCCCGGCAAACTCACTCCCCTTCTTCCTTTTATCACACCGCCACGAACTACACAGCACAAAACATTGTCCCCCGAAACGCTCATTGCTTTAAGTTCTCGCCTTCCATCGTCAATCAAAATTCTTGTCCCGCGCACTACATCTTTTGGTAATCGTTTATAGTCAACATAAATATTATTTTCGTCACTAACACACTTTTTCACAGTAAGAGTAACTTTTTTCCCTCTTTTTAATATTATTTCCCCATTCTTAAAATCCCCGGTACGGATCTTGGGTCCCGCAATGTCTTGTAATATGGCGATTGGCTGATCCAACTTTTTAGAAACTCTCCTTGCCATATCTACTGATTCTTTGTGGCTTTTATGATCACCGTGAGAAAAGTTAAGACGAACAACATTCACACCTGCTTTTATCATTTTCGTAAACAGCCGTTCGTCTGACGAGGTCGGTCCGATCGTCGCCACAATTTTTGTTTTCTTAAAAACTTGCATAAGTATATTTATACCTTTCTTTGAACTTTTTATCAAACTGCGAACGCTGTTCACACCAATTTAATAAAAGTTCCCAGAAACATACACTTTGAAGAGCGATCAAAAACAAAATGCCTTTGCTTTTTTCTACAATTTTGTTATTATATTTGCGGTATGGTTAAATGTGTCCCATTTCCATTAATAATAGAATATTGTTAAACATTCCGCACTGTGTCCTTCGTAGCCTTGGGCGAAGAAGAAGTAGCAAAACAAACAATCCGCGGTAGCTCAGTGGTAGAGCGGTCGACTGTTAATCGATTGGTCGGGGGTTCGAATCCCTCCCGCGGAGCCAAACAAAAAACCTCAATGTAATTGCATTGAGATTTTTGTTTTAAACTTCACCACACTTTTTGCTATTTAATTGTACTTAGGTTAATTAACTCTTCCCCATTGATTCGAGTTCCACTTGAAACTCGGAGTTCCAAGAGTTCTAAGCATCAAACTACATCAGCAACAGCACTCATACTTTGATGATTTTCATAAACAAAATTATAAACTTCAAGTCCTTTTAACTCGCATTCCTTTTCCGTATAAGTCGGCTCCTCCGGTAATTTCGCGAATAATAGATCTGATATTGTAATTTTTACTCCGGCGCGATTTGTTTCAAAATCCCTCCAGTACGGAACAAGAAGAGGCTGAAGATTTTCCAATAGTTCACGCGCCGTTCCTTTAATGTTTACAATTTCATCCGGGTTTAAATTCTCTTTGACCAGTAGGTCAAAAATAGCCAATTCGTCTTCACTCAAATTCTCTTTTACCGCCCTTTGCTCTTCTTCGTTTAAATCTTTTGCAAGCGCAACAAGAGCATTAAATATCTGATCAACATCATGCGCTCCGCTATTATATTCTTGCAAAAGAGCGGTAAGCCGTTCCATAAATTTAACCCGTTTTTTATTCTTCCTAACCATTTCTTTGATCTTTTTTTCAAGTTCAGCAGACATCGCCTCAACCTGTAAATTCTTATTTTCAAGACCGGCAAAAAAGGTACGGAGAGCATCGAGGTTAATAGGGACAGGTTAATAGGGACAGGCACAATTAATTTATTTTCCTCGGTCTTGGATTAATAGGGATATAAGGGCAGGAAAACCGCTAAGGCTTATTTACATTAAATTCAACCACGTCACCATCAAATAAAATGCAATATCCTTCCACCGGTTTACCATTTATTAAAAAGCTTGTTTCATGCGGTTTATACCTTTCCATTATTTTCGGGTAACTAGACAAAATACTCGTTAACAAAAAATTAAAAGGAGCAAGTTCGTTTAAAAACATTTTTTCTTCATTCTTTCCGATCAAACACTCCAAAACAGGATCGTATTTAACAGTGATAGTAATTGTTTTTGGTACAGTTCCTCCGGAAAATTTTCGTAACATCTTCGTAACATCTTCATTTTCTATCTCGTCCCAGTTTTCGTCTGAAAATATATTGTTATCAGCACTCAAAATGGTCTCTTTTCTCACCTGTTCGGGAGTTTTACCATCCAAACTTGAATGCGGATAACCATTCCATATCTCAAGAATTATTTTATACACTTCCAAAAGATCTTTTTCATTTTTTATATCACCAAAATGTTCCATTATTTCTTTTTGGAAATCCAAAAAACTATCTTTTGCTTCTTTCTCTGCAGTATCATGCCAAACCAAATTTTTTATTCTATCCACAGACAAATACACTTTGCGTTTCTCCAAAAATCTTTCAACTTCTTTGTCCAGTGCTTTATTTTCTGCTAATTCCACTTTATCTCTTTTAAAAAAATATTTTCTGTAACAAATCTCGGCAAGATCCGACCTAAAAACTTCTTCGTAAATTAATTTTTGTATACTCTTATAAACACCGACGGGTAACTTGTTAATATATTTATATTTTTTGAATTTCGGTTCGTGATGTTTTCCGGCTATTTCATACAGTTTATCAACAAAATTAAAAAAGGTCTTTCTGTTTTGAGCATAGATCTTTTTCAACTCTTTTTGGTTTTCATTTTTTCGCTCAAAATTTTCTTCCAGAGCATTATAAATATCCCAGTTTAAATTAGAATAAGCAGATATTATGGCTTGCCGAACTTTTCCGGAAGGATGTTGTATTGTTTTTAAAACGAAGTCTGTAAAAAATTTCAAATTATCTTCGCCAATAATAAATATCGGGTATTTTAAAGTATTTACAAAATACATTTGATGATTAACATCTTTTATCTCATCAAATTTTTTAATTTCATCAACAAAAATTGAAAAAGTTTTGGGAGTAATTTCAAATTGATTACTTTCAATTTTCTTTTGCGCGATATTAACCTCCTTTTTATTTCCCGTTTTTATTATTTCTATTAATTTTTTTAATTCTTTTTTATTCATATTCTTTGTATTCTACGTTTTAAAAACGGCAAATAACAAATATTAAACTCAGGGGTAAACTCTGGATTCATCCGAAATCTATTTTTTCAACCCTTTATTTTTTGAAAGCTTATTTCTTCTTGTGCTTTGCGCGCTTGGCGACAAGTTCTGTAAGGCGCGCGTTTTTAATCGCAAGACGTTTCTTGGTCTTGTGTCCACGCGTGGTTCTCATATTCCCCACTCCTCCTACTCGTTTAGCCATATATTTATTTTATTAATTAATACATTTATAATATTACTTCAATATTACCTTTGAACTATCAATATACCAAGAAAAAACAGTGGAAGTGTTTGTTTATTAAATAGCATTAATTAATAAATAGGTTGTTTTTAAACAACCCACAAGAACTCCCTGTACTCTAGGCACAGGGTAGTTTAGAAATTTTTGTGCTAGTTTAGGGTTGTTGATAAAAAAATCAGCAAAACCGCAAAAAAACGGAACAAACCGAGGAATGTGTTAAAATGTGTTAAACTGGAATAAAGTGTTACTTATATACTCGTCTAGTATAATGTATTGACGTATTATAAAATGTATGCTAATAAATAAACAGGTGAAGTTATTTGAATTAATTAATATTTAAGGAGAACTATATGAATATCAAACAAAGTTTGCAGGACAGCCTGCAGAATGCTGTGAAAACAGTATACGGTAAAAATCTTACGGAGGCTGTCGTGATAGGGACTCCTCCAACCATTGAAATGGGCGATTTTGCCATTGAGTGTTTCTCATTTGCGAAACAACTCAAAAAAGCACCTGTTGTTGTAGCAAAAGAACTTGCTAAAGAACTGGATAAGAGTAATGTTGCCGTGTTTGAAGCTGTTGGACCATATGTAAATGTAAAGCTGGAAGGAGATAATCTTTTCAGTGATATATGCAAGAAAGGTGTTGAGCCTTTTCCTAAAAATGGTCAGACTATTATGCTGGAATACCTATCCCCAAACACAAACAAACCACTTCATCTTGGGCATATGCGTAATGGTGTAACAGGAATGGCAGTATCATCAATTCTTGATTTTGCCGGATTCAATGTGATAAAAGCAAACCTCATCAATGATAGGGGTATTCACATATGTAAATCTATGCTTGCATGGAAAAAATTTGCAAATGGGGCTACTCCGGAAAGTGAAGGAAAGAAAGGAGATCATTTTGTAGGTGACTACTATGTTCTTTTTTCTCAAAAAGTAAAACAAGATCCGACACTTATGGATGAGGCGCAAGAACTCCTAAAGCAATGGGAAGAAGGAGAACCTAAAGCGGTCAAGCTTTGGGAGATGATGGATGCATGGGTACATTCTGGTTTTGCTGAGACGTACAAAACGCTCGGTTTTGAATTTGATGTAGAATACTATGAATCTAAGATCTATAAAACCGGAAAGGATATTGTCAACAAAGGTCTTAAAAAAGGTATTTTCCAAAAGGAATCCACAGGATCTGTTTCATTCATGCTCTCTGAAGAAAAGTTTGGTGTAAATAAAGATGGATCACCAAAGAAAGTTACTCTTCTGAGAGATAATGGTACATCTGTATATGCAACACAAGATATTGCGGTTGCGGCACAAAAGGCATTAGATTATGATCTTGATGCGTCAGTGTATGTAGTTGCTGAAGAACAAGAGTATTATTTCAAAACACTTTTTGAAATATTGAAGGCTCTTGGATATTCATGGGCTCATAAATGTTATCATCTATCTTATGGGATGGTTGGATTGCCTGATGGAAAGATGAAATCTCGTGAAGGCACGGTTGTTGACGCGGATGATCTTGCTCAGGAAGTAACCAATCTTGCTGCAGCTGAGATCAAAGAAAAACATGGTAAAGGTCTTACAGATCAAGAAGTGATGGAAAGAGCTACTAAGATCGGGCTTGGGGCTATCAAATTCTATTTGTTGAAAACAACACCAAAAAACAAACTTACTTTTGATCCCAAGAAATCAATTTCTTTTGAAGGTGTAACGGGTCCATATATTCAGTATGCGTATGCTCGTGCGATGAATATTGTGGAAAAAGCAAAGAAGGAAGGAATTTCTATTGAAGAAAAAGACTTTGGTTTGCTCGGAAGTAATTTAGAAGAACATCTTTTAGCACAAAAGATCACTCTTTTTCCTGAAAAGATTAAAAAAGCCGCTGCGACATACAATCCTTCAATACTTACTGATGCTGTGTATGAACTTGCGAAAGCATTTCACCAGTTCTACAATAAACAGCAGGTGGTAATAGAGAATAAAGAGCTCGCCTCACAAAGACTTGCTCTTGTTGTTGCTTGTGCAGAAACTATCAAGACAGGTTTGAATCTTATAGGTATTGAAACATTGAAAAAAATGTAATTTTAATGTTTCTTACTCTTAGAAATACAAATGAGACGGCAGATAAGCCGTCTCATTTTTTTATATACAGTTTTTCTTTGCCAAAGCGGGCGCACCATAGGAGATTCGCACGCAAAGGACTCGGGTACAAATGGTTCTGATAAGTTTTGAAGAAAAGTATCAATGGTTAACTTACTATTTGAGGCTACTATCTCATAGAAATTAGTGCTATTCCATATGATGTATGCAAAGTTAAAGTGTTGTTTTAGAGCTTTACTAAATGTTTCAAGCGACACTTGTCCTTTTTCCATCTCGGAGAGAATAATCCGTTTTTTTTCACTAACTTCGCTGGTGGTAAAATACGTTGGTTTAAAAAAACGATCTTTAATATTCTCTCTTCTCTCATATTCATCTGTATCCGGGTAAAGCATTTTTTCTTGAAAAAATATCAAACCATCATTTTTGAGTACCCGGCTTACATATGCAATTTGTTCGTTGCGGTTAGCTCCATACAGTTGGAATGTAGTATTTTCTACAATAACATCAAATCCACCAGACAAGTGTGTATTTTGATACTGTGTGGAAAGGTATTCCGGGGTTATATCTACAAATGGACCTTTGTGGAATAATGAATATGTATGATTGAGCTGTTTTGCAAATTCAATACGATTGGATTCATTTGGGGAATCGGTCAAGGTTCGTATAAGCCCATTAGAATACTCAGCTAGCGTTCTTGCGTTGGTTCCATCTGCGGAACTAGTCTCATAGAATGTAAGAGGTTTCTTTGATCGTGCGTATTTTTCTTTTGCTAATGCATACAGAGCGGTGCCGACGCGTATGTTTTCTTCCATAAGAAAAGGAATACTCGCACAACCATGTTTGTAAAATGTACCTATGTTGCGTTGGAATATTTGGTGGTACTTTTCGTACTCGGGATCTTTTTGTAAAAAATCAGGCGAAGCTACGATAGCTGTTTTTGGAGCTTGCAAAACTCCCGCGGCGATACTTTCAAAGTGTTCAAGTAGAGAAGTAACACGAGGTGCCTTGAGAGCTTTTTTTCTTATATGTTCAAAATTATATTTTTTCATAGCATGGGATATAACCGTGTTAGGTCCTTAGTGCACGATTCCATCGTATTCGTAATTCGTCTTGAGACAAGTGTCTTGCAGACTCCGGGAAAAAAAGCTTTGAGCCAGCGATCATATCATATTGAGTGGTGTGTGGAACTACCTCACTCCTAACTTCATTACAGATTTCTCGCAAACTATCTTTTGCCGCGCTTACTGCAACCTTCCTCTTTAGGTTTTTTGGATAGGATCCGTTAGTGATCATTTCGTCTTTTACAATAAGCTGCACAAGAAAATCTCTGTTAGTTGCAATATCTTCAAGCATGCCTTTTGCTCTACATACACGCTTTTTTACCCTTCCCGGTAGTGTATCAACACGATCAAAAAGCTGTTTGATCTTTTTGCGTATGGCGATATCTTCTAAAGCTGATACAGTATCAATATATTTGTTGTTCTCCTTCCACACATCTTTTTCTTCCTCGTATGCTTCTTCAAGCTTATTTAAAGCAGTAAATATTTCTAATCGTTGTTGCGCGCTTGCTTCATTTTTGGTTATAAGTTTAGCGATCATGTCGGTTGGGACCAGTTGGAAATCAACATAATTTGGCAGTATATCTTTGAATGAATTTTTCAATAGTGCATAGAGTTCTTGCAACTCTTGAGTGTTTGGTTCTGCTTGTTTATTGTTCTTGATCAGATAGTTCATCATTTCAACTCCGGAAAAATGTATCACCGACACCTGATTGGGATGGTATCTTTCTACACCATTCCTACCCTTATAGATCTCACAAAGAGTCAGTAAGAGAACATCTGCATTTGTATTTAACACAATACCTTCGTGAATCTCTCCGTTTCCCAAGATCGAATTTTGAGTATCTTTCAAGTAATTTTCAACCAGTTGAGGCATGTTTTGAGGAAGTATCTTTATTTCGTTTCCATTCTTGTCTTGATATACATAGTGGGATCCTGACAAACGGTCTGAAAAATTAAAGATCGTTCCATCCCTGCTCACATATTTTTTAAATACATGGGGGCTGTTTTTTGATAGTACTTCCAGTACACGTGTTACGAATAGTTCTTGTTCAAGGAGAAATGTCGAGGTAAGCTTGATGCTTTCGGGAAAGAGCCGTTGTAAAGAATCGAAGTGAAATTGAGAAGGTCGTGTAAATGCAGTAAACAAATGACCGGACGTTGTTTCTCTTATGTTGTTTCGCATAAGCATGTGGGTAGTGGGAAGCTCAGGATCATCTGTAATACATTCCTCATGTTCGTTCTGTCGAAAGAATCCGGATCGAAAAATTTTAAGATTTCCTTTAGTGTGTTCATCTAAGATAACTGGAAATTTTTCCTGTGCGATAAAAAGTGTTGCTGGGTTAAAATTGCCAATATGCGCACTTCGCAGCACACTAACACCTTGTTTGTATAAACTGTGTATCTGGGATAGTGAGAGATTACTGCCATTTTTTACGCGAAACATATGTTTATTCTATTACTTCCTTTATGGTCTGGATTAAAAAATCTGTGTCATTATAATACAATTTGACTTTTTTGTAAAGAAGATAAACCTTAAGTTCTACCCTGAACTGCACCACTAATTAAATGAAAAAACCTGAAATTCTATCCCCCATACAAGACCTTACTTCACTTCACGCCG
>CAYPRS010000003.1:0-17119 GCA_964413235.1 uncultured Candidatus Saccharibacteria bacterium
ACCGCAAAAAACTATTTAACAAGAAAATTTTTTATTTTTTAATACGGTGGATATCCACAGTTGACCCCATTAGAAGCAGTCCCGTCCTTCGAGACATGGCTTCTAATGGGGTTGACCTCAAAGCTTAGTTGCATTAAACTATTGGGAATGAATCACAAGATTAACTTAAATGATACAAAGAAAAAATATTCCACCAAAGCAAAAGCGATTCTTGTTTTAGAAAAAGGCCCCAAATTTGAGGGTTATTTTTTTGGCAAAAATACAGAAGCCTCCGGAGAGGTTGTTTTTAATACAGGAATGGTAGGATACCCTGAAACATTAACCGACCCATCATATCGTGGTGAAATACTGGTACTTACTCAACCTCTTATTGGAAATTACGGTGTTCCAAACAATGACAAAAAGTTTGGTCTATTGAAACACTTTGAATCTGACAACATACATATTCGGGGACTGATCGTCTCCGATTATTCTTTTAAGTACAGTCATTGGAATGCGGTAAAAAGTCTTGACACTTGGCTTAAAGAACATAATATCCCCGGAATTTATGGAGTTGATACAAGAGAATTAACCAAAATACTGCGGGAACAAGGCACTATGTCCGGCTGTATTCAAAACGGAGATGCAAAAAAGCCTAAAAAGTGGGAAAATGAATCTGATAAAAACTTCGTTGCCGAAGTAAGCACAAACAAAAGAATTGTTTACAAAAAAGGACCCAAAAAAATCCTTCTCGTAGATTGTGGTATAAAAAATAATATTATCCGGTCGTTTCTCAAAAGAGATATCACTGTCATACAGGTCCCGTGGAATTATGATTTTAAAGATGAAAAATACGATGGGCTTTTCATCTCCAACGGACCCGGAGACCCAAAACAATGCACAGAGACAATAGAGCATATTAAGGTAGCGCTGAAACAAAATAAACCCATCTTCGGCATCTGTCTCGGCAACCAGCTACTTGCTCTTGCCGCCGGAGCAGATACATATAAATTAAAATACGGACACCGCAGTCAAAATCAACCTTGTATACTTGCCGGCACAAAACGATGCTTCATTACTTCCCAAAATCACGGTTTTGCCGTTCGCGAAAAAACTCTTCCAAAAAATTGGGAAAGTTTTTTTGTAAATAATAACGACGACACTAACGAAGGTATCCGACACAAAAGCAAACCGTTCTTTTCAGTTCAATTTCATCCGGAAGCAACACCCGGACCAACAGACACAGATTTTCTTTTTGATGACTTTATCAAATTATTAAAAAAATGAAAATAAAACCACGCAAAGTATTAATATTAGGAAGTGGTGGATTAAAGATCGGTCAAGCCGGAGAATTTGATTATTCCGGATCTCAAGCTATCCTTGCTCTTAAAGAGGAAAAAATAAAAACCGTTCTAATAAATCCAAATATCGCCACTATTCAAACAAGCGAGGGGCTGGCGGACAACATTTACTTTCTTCCGATTACGCCGGAATTTGTAGAACGCGTTATAGAAAAAGAAAGACCCGACGGCATTCTGCTTTCGTTCGGCGGACAAACCGCTCTAAATTGTGGAGTTGAACTTTTCAATAGCGGAGTTTTAAAAAGGTATAATGTAGAAGTTTTGGGAACAAGCGTCCAGACCATACAAAACACAGAAGATCGCGACCTGTTCGCGAAACAATTGGACAAGATAGGAGTAAAAACTCCTCTAGGTATTGCTACAAAAACCGTGGAAGAAGCACGTGGCGCTGCGAAAAAGATTGGCTTTCCGGTTATGGTACGAGTTGCTTACGCTCTGGGGGGAAAAGGTTCCGGTATTTGCAAAAATGAAAAAGAACTAATAGCGAGATGTAAAGAAGCGTTTTCTTCCGCACCCCAAGTGTTAGTTGAAGAATGGTTGGGCGGTTGGAAAGAAATTGAATATGAAGTGGTACGCGATCGTCACGACAACTGCGTTACCGTCTGTAATATGGAAAATTTTGACCCACTCGGAATTCATACCGGCGAGAGTATCGTGGTTGCTCCATCGCAAACGCTCAACAACTCCGAATATCATAAATTACGTGAAATTGCAATAAAGGTCATTCGGCATCTTGGTATTGTCGGCGAATGTAATATTCAATACGCATTAGATCCTCATTCAGAAGACTATCGCATCATTGAAGTAAACGCCCGCCTTTCACGAAGTTCGGCGCTGGCATCAAAAGCAACCGGCTACCCCCTCGCGCACGTTGCCGCTAAACTCGCGCTTGGATATTCTTTGACTGAAATTGAAAATAAAGTTACCAAAAAAACTAGCGCGTGTTTTGAACCGGCTCTTGATTATGTGGTGATAAAAGTGCCACGGTGGGATCTGAAAAAATTCAAGGAAGTGGATAAGTGCCTTGGTAGTGAAATGAAATCTATAGGAGAAGTGATGAGTATCGGAAGAACATTTGAAGAAGCTCTGCAAAAAGCATTGCGCATGATAGAAATAGGCGCGGGAGGACTTACAGCGCACAATATAAAATTCAAAAAACTGCAAGAAGAATTGGAGCGTCCTACAGATCAAAGAATTTTTGCCATCGCCGAAGGAATGTTCCAAGGACTTGATGTGGAAAAAATACATTCCTGCACAAAAATTGATAGGTGGTTTTTGTATAAGTTACAAAATATTGTAGATTGTGAAAAAAACCTTCGCAAAAAGAAACTGGACGAAACTCTCCTTCGCAGAGCAAAACAGCTCGGTTTTAATGATAAACGCATCGCCGAGATATGTAAAAAAAGTGAAATGGATATTCGCCGCAAAAGAAAAAAATTAAATATAATTCCATATATAAAACAAATTGATACCCTCGGCGCGGAGTATCCGGCAAAAACAAATTATCTGTATTTCACTTACAACGGCACAAGTCATGATATAAAACCAACAAAAGGCGGTGTGATCGTTCTCGGCAGCGGCGCCTACCGAATTGGAAGTAGCGTGGAGTTTGATTGGTGTTGCGTCAACGCCGTACAAACCGCCAAACGTTCCGGGTTTGAGACCATTATGCTTAATTTCAACCCTGAGACCGTGAGCACAGATTATGATATGTGCGATAAATTGTACTTTGACGAGATAAGTTTGGAAAGAGTTCTGGATATTTATGAATTTGAAAACCCGAAAGGTGTTATTGTTTCCATGGGAGGACAAACACCAAACAATCTGGCGATTGATCTTTATAAAAATAAAGTTAATATTTTGGGAACTTCTCCAAAAGATATTGATCGCGCCGAAGACCGGCATAAGTTCTCAAAGCTCTTGGACGTGATCGGTGTTGACCAACCGCCATGGAAAGAACTTGTCACGATAGATTCCGCGAAAAAATTTGCCAACACTGTGGAATATCCGGTACTGATAAGACCAAGTTATGTCTTAAGCGGCGCCGCCATGAATGTAGTCTGGAATGATAAAAGTCTGGTTAAATTCCTTAAAGAAGCCACTGATCTAAACCCGGAACACCCTGTGGTTATCACCAAATTTATAAAAAATTCTAAAGAAGTGGAAATAGACGCTGTAGCGAAAAATGGCGAGATCTTAATTTATGCCATCTCCGAACATATTGAAAATGCTGGTGTTCATAGTGGAGATGCTACTGTTGTCCTCCCTGCTCAACGTCTCTATATTGAAACTATTCGCAGAGTTAAAAAAAGCGCGCAACAGATAGCAAAAGAACTTAATATAACCGGTCCGTTCAATATCCAATTCCTCGCGCACAAAAACAAAATTCAAGTTATTGAATGTAATTTGCGAGCATCGCGCAGTTTTCCTTTTTGCTCAAAGGTCTTCAAACAAAATATGATAGAAATAGCCACCAAAGCGATCTTAAAACAAAAAGTTGAACGCGTGGATAAATCGTTAGTTGATCTTGATCATGTGGGAGTCAAAGCTCCGCAATTCAGTTTCTCTCGCCTGAAAGGCGCGGATCCGATCTCCGGCGTAGAAATGGCGTCAACCGGCGAAGTCGGCTGTATTGGGCACGAACCTAACGATGCATTCTTAAAAGCCATGCTCTCGGTCGGATTTACTATCCCTGAAAAAAAGATATTCTTTTCAGCGGATCTTATTGAGGATAGAGTTGACTTTCTGGACAGTGCCAAGAAACTTACCAAACTCGGATTTTCTCTATTTGCTTCCGCGGACACAGCATCATTTCTAGTAGAAAAAGGTGTTGAAGTTAAGATACTGTTTCTACCTCTTAAAGACAAAAAACTGAATGTAATAGATTACATTAAAGAACATAGGATTGATCTGGTTATAAATATTCCGAAAAATAATTCAGATATTGAGTCAAAAAATGACTATTTGATCAGAAGAACAGCCGTTGATTTTGAAGTGCCACTCATAACCAACCTCCAAATAGCCAAAAGAATGGCAGACGCTTTGGAATACTACAAACAAAAAGGACTTGATATCCTCTCGTGGGAGGAATATTAAACTAAACTTACTTGGAAGTCTTTACTTGGAAGCAAGGCTTCCAAGTAAAGACTTCCAATAAAAACGCTTTTGTTAAGCGCTTTTTTGTGTTTTTTATAAAACCAGTTTATTTTTAGAGTCTGTAAATTTGCTTGACAAAAAGATAATATTATGTTAGTATTCCTTATCAAGGACATGCTTGTTCTTTGAAAATAAGTTTTTGGTAGTTTGTCCCCTTTTTGTTTTAAGGAGGAGAACCGTTTCATTGTTTGTGTTTACAACGCTAAACATAGGCAGGAATTGGTGCTTCGCCCAAAGTTGTTGTGTCCTAAATTAGATACAACAACACTAAAAACAAAAATATGGAATACAACCAAAAACAAGACAGGAGCCAAAACAGCTTCAACAACCATACTAATAACAAGGCTGATAACGCTGGTTTTACCGTAAAACCGCTAAAACAGAAGAAAAAAACTTTGAAAGAATTCAAGCAAGAAACAAAAGTAAGATGGATAAAATTTAAATTATCTGTCAAAAATTTTGTTAGAACTTCAAAGAAAGTCTTCCGTTTTATTATGGTGATTTATGTGATTGCCAGCGCGATAATTACAGCTAATGTTCTTATTGAGGCTACTGATTCTTTTTTTATGATGCTAGATGCCTATGGAAGAGTAGAGAGTCGTACAGAAAATATTAAAAAAGAAGAGATTGAAAAAGAGTTTCAGGGAGTGTCTGATGCAAAATCAGTTTCTGGGATTAAAGCGGCACAGGCAGCAACTCCAGCTTTAGCAGTTAAAACAACTGCAGTAAGTGAAGTAAGTACTGTTAGAAAGGTTTCGGCATACAATCTTGTACCAGAACAAACAGACAGTAGTCCTTGCATCGGGGCTGCCAACCAAAATCTTTGTTACTTGATGAGAGTAAAAAAGATGAACGTTTGCGCAGCAAACAGATACGAATTCGGTACAATTCTTAAAATTCCGGGTTATCTGGGATCTCAAAAAGACGGAAATGACACTTGTGTCGTTCTAGATGTCTTGCATGAGGATTATGCTGAACGTATTGATATTAGTATGGATCAAGATCTGGTTCGCGCCGATAACTTTGGTGTGCAACCTATCAATATAACCGTTGTCGGTTATATGAAAAACTGGAGTAAACTTGCTCCGGCAAAAATATTTACTGAACCAAGTCGCTAAAATAGCGGGGGAGTTAAACTTTAATTCATGAAGCACCATGAAAAAACTCTCGCGGAAAACCGCATTGGCTCAAACAAGGACTTAAATAACAATACAACGTATTGCTCTGTTTAAGTCCTTTTTCTTTTCCCCGTAAACTTATATTTCCACACATTAAGTCCATCAACTCTTGTTTATATCGTGGTATAATTAAGCAATGAATATAAAAGAAAAATCTGACTTTACTATATTACTTAGAAAGATCACATACACTACGGGTATTATTCTTCAACTCTCTATTCTTATAGCGGGTATCGGAATTGCAGGCGATATTCTAATAGATCGTATTCCTCTTAAATATATATGGATGATTCCTTTGGTAGGTGGAATACTTTTGTACCTAATAGGATATGCTATTTTACGAAAAGTACGTCGAGTGGAAGAAGTTAAAAACGAATTTTTAACAATTGCCGCGCATAACTTACGGACTCCTCTTACAAAGATCCAGTGGCTAATCACAGATCTCGGGGAAAAAATTCAAGATCCGGAAATGCACAAGAGGTTTGTTAATATGAAAGAGACTTTTAGAAATCTTACCATGATCGTTAATCGTCTCCTTGAGCTTTCAGAAGCAGGTAAAACATCAATGTATTTTAGTTATCTGTTTGAAAATCATCATCTTGAATATATTATTTTGCAGGCAACAGCAGATCACAGTGTGGGAATTGAACAAAAAAATATCTCATTAAATACTAGGATCCAAGAGGGATTACCCACAGTTAAACTTGATAGAGAACGAATACAATTAGCTGTAAATATTCTTGTAGAGAACGCCATTCTTTATAATAAGCAAAACGGTGTTATTGATATTGATGTTTATCAAAAAAAAGACAATATTATATGTTCTATCAAAAATACGGGGATTGGTATTGCCAAAGAAGATCTACCGAAAATGTTTACGAAATTTTATCGTACCAGAGATGCCATAACAAAAGACACAGATCGTGTTGGACTCGGGCTTGCGCTGGCTAAAGAAATAATTAATAAACACAAGGGAAACATTCACGTTGAATCTGAAGGAAAAGACAAAAATACCTGTTTTTGGTTCACTCTTCCACTCCCTAAAGTAAAAAAGGATTGATAGTGATTTTTATGTGAATGGATTTAAAAATATTGATCACCACACCACGTAGAGTGTAGAGTCTAACCCTGCACCCTACGTGATGCAGGGTTGACTTTTTTCTTATTTTGGACTATTATATTATTGTAAATCCGCACTTATGCGGTTTTGCTTTTACCATCTAAAAAACAAATTTTGAGACAGCAAAGGATAAATATCAACAATTTTATAAGGGCTCGTGAATTACGTGTTATTGATGATACTGGCAATAATTTGGGTGTCATTTCTTCAGAACAAGCGCTTAAACTTGCTCAAGAAAAAAATCTTGATCTTATTGAAATATCACCAAACGCGGTACCCCCTGTTGCAAAAATAATGGATTATGGTAAATTTCAGTACGAGGAAAAAAAGAAAGCGAAGTTGGCAAAAGCAAAGACCAAAACAGTTGAAACAAAAGTTGTCCAAGTAAAGATCGGCACAGGGGAACACGATCTGAATTTAAAAGCTTCCAATGTTTCAAAATGGCTAAAAGAAGGACATCGGGTAAAAATTGATCTATTCTTAGTAGGACGAGCAAAATATTCCAATGATGCTTTTAAAAAAGAGAGGTTGGAACGAATTTTGAAACTGATCACGGAAGATTACAAAGTTGCTGATGAGCCAAAAAGAAGTCCAAAAGGATTTACAACAATTATTGAAAAAGCCAAGGGTAAAAAGAAAGAAGAAAATGAAAACAAATAAATCATTTACGAAACGCATTAAGATCACAAAAAATGGAAAGTTACTTGTGCGAGTGCCGGGTGGAAACCATTTTAATGCCAAAGAAAGCCGCTCAAAGCAACTTAAAAGAAAAGGACTTTGTCAAATCAAACTAACCAACAAAGAACGGGGACGTTTTTTGCCTGGAAAATAATTTTACTTTAAATAATAAAAAATATGACACGAGTTAAAAAAGGAACAATTTCATTAAAAAGACGAAGGAACATCCTAAAACAAGTAAAAGGATACCGTTTTGGCAGAAGCACCAAAGAACGTCAAGCAAACGAAGCAATTCGTCATGCCGGTAATCACGCTTTTGGAGATCGCAGAAAGAAAAAGAATGATTTCAGGCGTTTGTGGCAAGTTCAGATTGCTGCTGCAGTAAAACCGTTTGAAACTTCGTACAGTAAATTCATTCACGCTCTCAAAGAAAAAAAGATCGGTCTGAACAGAAAAATGCTTGCTGACATGGCTGAAAACAACGCAGAAACTTTTGAAAAGATTGTTGAGAAAACAAAATAATTTCTTAATAATATTAAAATACTTCAAAATTTAAAAACAAAATCACGTCAGTGGCGAGATTTTATTTTTGTGGTTCTTCTATGTCTTTTTTTGCTATTTAATAATTACTTTATTATTTAAGTTTTTTAAGAATTTTCGGCACTATTTTAAAATCCGTCAGCAACACTTCGCGCATTGAACCATTGTAAAGCGCGGCGGCGGGATGATATAGAGGAAGAATATTAAAATTTCTGCCAGTTTTTGGGCTCTCTAATTCAAAAAGTTTACCATGATCCTTTGAAATTTTTCTGTCCGGTGGCAAAAAACGATACATGGCATGTCTCCCGAGAGTAATTATAATTTTAGGCGCGATTATATCAAGCTGTTTCCAAAAATAATTTTCCGTACATATTGCAACTTCATCGGGAAGCGGATCGCGATTGTTTGGCGGACGACATTTGACTATATTGGTAATAAAAACATCCGCGCGCTTAAGTTTGATAGACGCCAGCATTTCGTCCAAAAATTTTCCAGATGCTCCCACAAATGGCTCTCCCACTTTGTCTTCTTGCGCGCCGGGACCTTCACCGACAAAAACGATCTTTGCGTCAAAATCACCAGCTCCGGGAACAGCGTGTATTCTCCCTTTCGCTAACGGACAGAGTTTGCATTTTTTAATTTTTTCCGCAATTTTTGTAAGTTGTATTTTTTTATCGGACATAATTCTTGAAAATTAAAACAAAAGTTCAACACTTGCCCCGTCACGGACAACCTGCGCGTCAATATCTAAATAATCCCGAATTTTTTGGGCTAAAAATAAAGATAATCTTGGTTCCCCGAGCACAACGAACACTTTGCGCAATTCGTCTTTTTTTGTCGCTTCCGCGACAAAATCAAGCAGGTTGTCAGAATCTTTATGTGCGGAATATCCACGAATCGCCTTTACTTTTGCCCGCACATTAACTTGCTCATTATCAATTATGACTTTTTTCGCGCCTTCCTGAAGTTCCCGCCCCAAAGTGCCAGCGGCTTGAAATCCGACAATGAGCAGCATATTTTTCGAATCCTCAAGATAGTTTTTTTCATGACGAACAATCCTTCCACCGTTAGACATACCGGAACCCGCCATAATGATCTTGGGATTTTCGATATGATCAATGGCAAGTGATTCGTTGTGTGACATCGTAAATCGCAGCATAGGAAATTTAAAAATATCATCGCCACTTTTTATAATCTTCCACGCTTTGTCATTATAATAACTCTCATATTTTTTATAGATTCGCGTTACTTTGATAGCAAGAGGCGAATCCAGAAAGATCGGGATCATTGGTATTTCACCCTTTTCAACCAAATGGTTAAGTTCAAAAAGCATTTCTTGAGTTCTTTCTATGGAAAAAACCGGTATCATTAATGTTCCTTTTTTGCGGATCGTTTCAAGGATAGCTTTTTTGACAAGCTCGCGGCGAATACTTTTATCTTCGTGGTTTCGGTCGCCGTAGACACTTTCCATAACAATACAAGCAACATCGTTTATATTTTCCGTATCATGCAAAAGCGGCGTTGGTGTGTTTCCTAAGTCTCCGGTAAAAAGCATTTTTTTGTCGTTATATTTTATCTCCACCATAGCCGAACCTAAAATATGTCCCGCGTCACGAAAAACTACACTTAGGTCATCATTCATATCAATCAATTCCCCATAAGGACGAATTTGCCAAAGATCCATAATCGTTTGAACATCCTCGTTTGTATATGGTGGTTCTTCGCCATGCGCATGCGCTTGCCTAGTCAATACCCGAAGACTATCCGTTAGCATCAATTCGGTGATGTCTTTGGTCGGTGGTGTTGAATAAATTTTTCCGCGGAAACCACTCTGCACTAATTGCGGAATACGTCCAATATGATCCAAATGAGAATGGGTTACAAAAAGTGTGTCTATTTCGGATGGTTCGTATGAAAATGGTTCATTGTTTCTTTTTTCTCTGATCTCTTTTCCCTGAAACATTCCACAATCTACAAGAAATTTGAGTTTTTTCGTCTCAACCAAAAAATTAGATCCAGTCGGTCCTGTTGCTCCACCACAAAATGTAAGAGTGAGTGATTTTTTTTCTTCGTTCATAAATTTAGTCGTTCAAAATATTGTTTCCACTTTTCTTATAATAACCTCTATGTACAAAATATTTAGCAACAATTATCGCGCCAATTAAAGCAAGTAAAATATCACTCGCTGTGTCATAAAAACCGTTGAATTCATTAAAAACAATAAAAAAATCCAAGTTAAACTCAAAAATCTCCCAAAATATTCCTATTACTGCCGTTACTGTTATGGCAAGAATATACACATATGATACCCGTCGCCGATTTTCCGGAATATCTTTAAATTTACCTGAGAGATAATACATCCAAAGTATTGCGAGCCCAATCCATATTCCCCCTAAAAAATGCATGAGCATATCAAGCCATGATATTTTCCAATAAAGATAAAAATGATTCGCAAAAGCATTAGCAACACCAATCATTACAATAAACAAAAGTAGAAAATTGGGAAACCGTGATTTATTCATATTCTTTTATTATACCTTGAATTACGAAATAATTTCTACTTCTACACAAAAACCCGCTTTCGCGGGATCTTGTGGAGGGTTATTTGTTGCATTATTCCCTGTGTGAAAAACAGGTGGGTTCCCGCAGTATCGCGCCACGGCGCGATAAACATATAGAGATCCCTGAACAATTTAAATAGACAAAGAAAATGTCAAATAACCCTATCTATATTATATGCCTTGTAAAAATTCTTGCAATACCTTGTAATGCCTTTAGGAATACCATTATTCCAGTATCCCATCAAGATTAACATCATATAAGATCTGCTCAGCGATCAAACGATAATTCAAGATCTCATCTTCTTGGAACCATATTTTTATTTCTTTTTCGGCTTCTTCTACACTACCGGAAGCATGAATAAGATTTCTTATAGATCTGCTATCAGTATCGGCAAGCTGATATGAATCCAGAGTATAATCTCCTCGTATAGTACCTATATCACTTGAAAGTGGTTCTGTTCCTCCGGTAATTTTTCTGATCAAACCAATAGCATTACTACCGCTCCAAACCATAGCAATAACCGGACCGGATGACATATATTTTGCGTTTGCTTCCAAAATAGCAACTCCGTTATCGCGATAAGTTTTGAAAGGAGATTTTTCTCCTTTTTTCTCGTAGGCAGCAGAGGCTTTTCTACCAACTTCTTCAAGCCATTCCTCTCCCCCGACCATATAATGTTCTGTTGCTTTTTCTGGTGTCGGAATAACCATCTTAACACCAACTAATTTAAGACCGACACGTTCATATCTTTTAATAATTTCCCCGATCAAAGAACGTTGGACACCGTCCGGCTTGATAATAACAAGGGTATTCTCTTTTGTTGTTTCTGTCATATTTAACTATCTTATAATTAGTTTATGAATAATGCGCTTATCATAACATAAGTTTTTCATGTCTAAAAGTAAAAAATTAATCATCTCAGTAAGCAGAATGTCAATCAATACTTTCTCGATATCTGTCCGAGTTGATATCTTTTGACAACGATATTTTTTGTTCTTCTTGAACCGGAGTCTGTCCAGACATTGAAGCGTGTTCGTCTTCTTCACGCGCGAGACTTTCCGACAATGTTGGTTTTGAAAAAACTTGTGTGGTTTTTATATTTTTATTATCAAATCCATATTCAGGTACTCCGATGGTTTTATCCGAAGGTATGATCGGTTTAATTCGTTGCCGAAGCGGTTTAATATTATTATTTTGAATGCTTCGGTTTGGCATTCTATTTTCAGAAGTAGGAGTTGTGTCCGTCTCCGGCGGTTGAACGGTTGTTTTTGGCAAAGGACTTGTATCTTGATTTACTAAAGGTCTTACTTGTGCCGAACTCCGCGCTCTTTCTACCGGAACTTTTTTCGGAGAATTACTTGATACGGGCGTTGTCTTTTTGTATTTTTCCATAATTTTTCTATCAAGCTCCACACGATCGCGCCCGTATGTATCCCGAGAATATTGTTTAACCCGCGCCCCAATTTCAACGGTGCCAACAGGTGGACGTTGTAATTCTATATTAAACGGCTTAGTCGGAAAACCATCTACTAACATTTTTACATAAGCATTGTGGTTCGGTATTTTCATAATATCCGCCGTGGTAAATGTCGGAGCAAATTGGCTTTCCAGAAAATCCGCGTCTTCAGCACCAACCCGAAATGTTGCCATTGACCCGACATTTCCGAATACCGCGTTCTTGATATCGTCATCCAACTGCGCGATGAATTGATGCGCGATGTTGAGTCCCAAGCGATACTTTCTTGCTTCCGACAAAATAGCTGAAATAGAGTCTGTGGTAATGTTCTGAAATTCATCAATATAAAGATAAAAATCCGGCGGTCGTTTATCTACTGCGTCAACCCGCGACAAGGCCGCCATCAAAATTTTACCAACCAGAATAAGTCCGATAAGATGTGAATTTATATCGCCCAAGCGACCTTTGGCGAGATTGACCAAAAGAATCTTCCTTTCGTCCATAACATTCCTGAAGTTAAACGCCGACTTTTCTTGGCTGACAATAAGGCGCATAATTTCATTGGAAAGAAAAACGTCAAATTTATTTGTAATATAAGGCACCATGTTAGCAAGCGACGATTCTCCGCCCGCCTTCGCCGCAATATCCCGCCAAAACTGAACAACGATCGGATTCTTGCAGCGGGAAAGTTTTAACTCCCTGAATTTCTGATTCGCCAATACACGAGATACATCAAGAAGAGTGTTGCCGGACTCCGGATCATCTATCACCAAAGAGGTTGCGTTCCTGAAATACTGCTCAAACATCGGACCACCGGCTACTTTCATATCAAAAAGTTTATTGAATATACTAAGCAATTCATTTATTACGAACGATTTTTGTTCCGGATACATTGGATCATATTCCAGCATGTTAAGCCCCATTGGCCTTTCTGTATCGCTCGGATCAAAATAGATAACATCTTGTATTCTATTGGGCGGTATTGCATTTAAAACATCCTCAATATCGGTTCCATGCGGATCAATATAACAAACTCCCTCCCCGTTTATAATATCCTGAATGATCATATTTTTAAGAAGAGTGGTCTTTCCTGTGCCGGTTTGACCAACACAATAGAAATGGCGCATTCTATCTTCGGACGGCATATAAACATTAGTTTCAATACCCCGATGTCGGTTCAACCCCAAGAAAATTCCTTCTTCCCTCATTCCTGTTGGTGCCGGAGCAGAAACAAGTTTTGATTGCTTAAGTTGCGGCGCGTTTACTTCACTTACGGGCAAATGAAACATCGTGGTTATTTCTTTTAGATTAAGTGTCATGGCATGCTTTTTTGAAAAAAGCCGAAACGAAAACTCGTGCAAAAGTTGTTTAAGTCCACTAGGATTCACATGCCGAAATGCAACACGATTTGACGGTTCGTTGGCAAACTGATTAAACGCGGATTCAAGATCACTCATAATTTCTTTCGCGCGCTCCACGGTTTCGGCAGAGCCGATTATTCTGATGTTGGCATTGACGACAGGCGAGGATATTTTTTCCGTGATAGCTTGAACTTCCGCTTCGTCAATTTCAAGTTCGTTTCCTATCTCGTCGCTTTTGCCAGTCGGTAAATTTTCGTTTTTTTTAGCTTCCCCACCAAAAAGTACAGTTTTTGCAGCCCCTAACCACTCTCGCGAAATTTTGACCGTCGCGCTCTCCATTGCACGATTGAGCGATAACCCTTTCTTTACTTCTTTAAGAACTTCCCGATATTTGCTGTTTATTTTATCTCCAGCAGGAGCAATTACAAGCTGAATCGCCGCGCCTTCACCCTCGCGCTTTAATTTTGAAAAAACTCCTAAAATAACATTAAGCGGGTCTTGTTCAAAATTTTCTGATGTCCGCAGAGGTAACGCTCCGGCTTTGTCCAGCTTGGCGATAGAAGCCGCCGCGAAACCTCTTTTATTAAAAGGATTGTAATCTTCTTTGTGTTCAGCGACACTGGCATTTGGAAACGTCGCTATAAGTTGTTTCTCAAAAAGAGCTGTTTTTGCCGCTGGAATGGCCATGTAGAAAACCACATCATCGTTTGAACTTGACAAAGCAATCTCCAGTGTAAAATAATTTTTGATATGCGAAGGTTCTTTGACTGAAAGCATTCCACTGTAAAACTGTTCCATTGATGCCACTAAATTGGCAAAACTTCGCTCATTGCCATCAACCATTACATCAGGTAGTGTTACTTCAAACAGTTTCATATGTAGAGCTTTGAAAAGCGGTGTGCCTTCTTTTAATCCACGCACCGTCATTCCTTCCGCCAAATATTGAACCAAAAATTTATGGAAATCATCAGAGAGATGCGGATTATTTAACTTTTCCAAAACACTAAGCGTATTTTTTATGCCTTTCTCTTCCAACGCTTCCGCAAGTTCATCTATTTGTCTATCTTGCTCAGAACTAAGACCAAACACTTTTTCTTTAACTTCGCTGTCTTTCATCTGAAACTCCGGATCAAGTACCCTGTTAGGAGATTTTTCGCTGTAATCTTCAATTTCTTGAGAAGCGATCCTTTCACGTTCTACTTTATTAGGAGACTCAAAACCAAGACGCTTTCCGCGTTCTATCGCTCGCTCACGCAATATCTCAACTTCTTCACTTGGAGTACGAGCCCTTTGTGGAATTTCCAAATTATGATAAGAATCCATAGTTATATTATATCGGATACTTGCGTGTTCACAAAACAAGTTAGATTACAAAAATTAAAAAGAATATATCTTTATACGATCTCTAATTATCTTTTTTTTATATACAAATTCTTAAGAACCACTCCTTTCTTGAGAGAAACCGGCATGGTGCGATACGGCAGTGTGTATGAACCGTCGTCTTTTTTTACTTCTACCGTCAAATAATATTCTCCAGGTGGTGTGAGCATATAGAATCGACCTCTCTCATCCGTAACAACGGTCTTTAGCAAAATATCGTTTCCGGCAATATATGCTTTTATGATGGCAAAAGATATTGGATTATTGGAGCCACCCTCCAAAAGCTTGGTGATAGGATGAGACGTTTTCCAAAACTCTTGAAAAATAAGAATCACGGCATAGAGCGCGAAAAGTCCGAAATTGATCATAACCGGCTGTACCCAGAGAAGATACGTTGAAAGAGCAAAACCCGAAAAGAAAATAAGATTTGATACGAACATAATGATACGTTTTCTTTTGGAATGGATCTGGAATAACCCGCGCTCTCGCTTAGCATATTCATTCCAGTCAAACCCTACGGGGTCAAGCGGTATATTATAGCGGACAAGGTTTTCATTTTCTTCATCTATCTCAATCGACTCCCCAAAGTAAAGATTATTATATAATTCATCTTTTGTTCTTCCCCGTAATTTCTCTGACGGGAACACATAGTGTGTTTTATTGGCTTTTATTAAATAATTTCCATACGGAACCAAGAAACCATAGCGACCGTCAAGGTCGGTAATTGCGGCACCCTCTTCTTTTTTGTCCGTCGCGTTAATAGACACATATGCCGGATCAAGAGGTTGTTTGGTCACTGAATCATATACAACACCCCACGGTTGGCTTTTTCTGCGGCGGAAAAAGCTACTCAAAAATGAAAGGAATCGTAAAATAATAAGCCAGACATCAACAAGTGATCTTGCATTTCCGACAAAGATCAGCGCTTGCCCCACGCCAATTCCGATACCTGTGTAAGAAACAACAGAGGTAATCTTAGTCGTGATCGGTCCTCCTATCTCCCATACGCCAACATCTTCCTTTTCTTTTAGCTCTAAATACTGAGAGATGTTTGAAGCATCAAGCGGGTCAATGTATATTCTTTCTGAATGAACAAGAAAGTTGTTTGCTTTGTCTACGACGTTGACAATAATGATATGTTCTCCCGGCGCTAGTTTGGAAACTCTAAAAATATGTGTCCCGTCATCATGCCATGTAATTGGCTCCTGACCGTCAACGATGACTTCATAATGGTCAATACCTGAAGTTTCATCACCCACGTTAAATAAAAATTTACTGTAAGGGCTCTTAATGCCATCCTTCGGTATGATCCTTTCCATTTTGAAATATGTGGGCTTTTGAGTATCTATCCGGAACCGAAAATGAGATGCTTCTCCCCAGCCGTTTATGTTCTTGAATTGCGCGTGCAAATACCAAGTACCGTCCACAATTCCGGTAATTTCTTTGGAGTCAATAGCCGAATAAGCAACCATTGGCATCTCTTGCGGCTCGGGACTTACAGACAACCTTACGTCCTGTACATCGCTTGAGATCGTCCAAGTAAAAATAGCTGTGCTGTTGGAATACCAAACATCGGGATCAGGATGGGTCGGTGAAGATATTTCGGGTGAAGACGGAGGAAGATTTATGGACCCTCCTGTGTCTGTATCAGTGTCTCCGGGATCCGTTGGCGTATCCCCGTCACCACTGTCTTCATCACTATCCTCTTCGTCGTCTCCCTCATCGTCTTCATTGTCTTCGTCGTCTTCGTCAGAAGGTACTGTAATGTTTAAACTTCCACCTTGAAGGTTTTCTAAAATACTCGTACCTTTTCCATCATTAGCGAGGACAGACCCTGATGAAAAAGAAAGCTCCGCGGTACCGGCAGATATTGCGTTGAATATAATCTTAATGACATTACCGGAAGAGCCGGTAAATCCCGGATTGGGTACAATGCCTTCAAAGATTACGGAATTGGTAGAGAAAGAGGGTTCTTGGATCCAAAAAGGAATAATGGAATCTTCTTTTGATAATGATCTAACATGAAGTATGCTTTGGGGAAAAGTGAGCACACCGGAAACAGCATTTATTACCTCGTCAGTACTGGAGACGAGTACATCAACGGAACAAGTTTTTCCTACAGAGCAAGAGCCGGATGCTGGAGACACATATAGTGTCGCAGCAAAAGCAAAAACCGGTACATAAAAAAGAAACAAAACGAATGCCGTAATCAGATACAAAAATATCTTGACATATAAATCTGTTATTTTATCCTTCTTTTCCATCGTGATCTAAATACAAAAATAAATATAAAAGAAATTATAATAATTCCTATACTAAATAGAATAACACGAGTTTTGATACTCTTA
>CAYPRS010000004.1:0-14906 GCA_964413235.1 uncultured Candidatus Saccharibacteria bacterium
CAGCAAGATACTATTTAGCAGGAACTGGAACTCAGACAGCAGGACTTAGTTTTGGGGGAGTGGATAGTGGTTACTCTAATGTTACTGAAGAATACAACGGTACTTCTTGGTCAGCAGGAGGGAACTTAGCAACCGCAAGACTTCTTTTAGCGGGATGCGGCACTCAATCAGCAGGACTTAGTTTTGGGGGATATGATGGTAGTAATTACTTAAATGTCACTGAAAAATATAACGGCACTTCTTGGTCATCAGGCGGAGCGTTAGCAACAGCAAGACGTGCTTTAGCGGGATGCGGCACTCAGACAGCAGGACTTAGTTTCGGGGGATATGATGGTAGTAATTACTTAAATGTCACTGAAAAATATAACGGCACTTCTTGGTCATCAGGCGGAAATTTAGCAACGGCAAGAGGAGGTTTAGCAGGATGCGGTACTCAATCAGCAGGACTTAGTTTCGGGGGAAATAGTGGCAGTTACTCTAATGTCACTGAAGAATATACAGGAGGAGATCCAACCACTGCGGATAGTACAGCTTATGATGATGGAAGTTTTGGTACAGGGGCATATACTAAAAAAATAATAGGATTGGTTCCAAATACAGGTTACAAAATTAGAGCTTATGCAAATAATTCTGCCGGAACTGGGTATGGTACAACGGTGCAGATCACAACAACAGAATCTACAAACGACGCTCCAATGTTCGGATGTAATTTTTAATGATCTTACCATGGACAAAATGGACAAAACAAAGGATAATATTAGTATGGGACAAAATTCTTCTTACCCTGACAAAAAAGAAGAGATCAATCTTCGCCGTCGTAATTTTGTAAAAATTGCGGCATTTGGCGGTGTTGCCTTTTTTGCTGGCAAAATTTTTGGTCCGCATCTGAATATGATTCAAAGCGACAGTGTTGTTGACGATGTTGACAAAAAAATATTGGGCAATTTTAAAATAATTGAAACAGATAAACAGCTCAATATTTTAGACAAAAAAGGTAACGCGATCATGGTTATTGATAAAGGCGGTTTGTAGATCTTTTTATAATTCAACAGCAAAAATATGTTTTCAAAGATCATCAATTTTATAAAATATCACAGTCCTTTTAGTATTGGTTTTATGTTAGTTTTTGTCGGGTTCAACGTGTCTTTGGCGGCCAGCGAAGATTTGCGGGATAATTTTATTTCCAGCCAAAATAGTGTTCAGTCAGTTGACAATAGCTATATTCTAGCGGTTGATCTGGATAATTTAAATTTTGATCTGCAGATCAAAGAAATTACCGAAGACGCGGAAAAATATTATGTTGTTTATAATTACAGAACCGTCGCAGTCGCGGATTATGTTTGGCAGGATGTTAATAAAGAGAAGATTTTAACGGTTTCCAGAGCGGCTTTGGATGGCAGGGATCTTGGTCTGTATGTGGCTGAAGAATTAGGTGAGAATATTGATTATGAATTATCTTATCTTAAGGAGGCGCAGGCTCTGGAAAAAAAGAAAGGCCTGACCCAAAAAATTGCCACTACTGAATATGCCGGTTTGGTTGGCAAATTCTTGAGTCCCGAAGAAAAGGTTTTTCCCGGTTATGAACCTGTGGTTGTAGAACCGGAACCGAAAATTGTTGTCGCACAAGCCGAACCTCCTGCTGTAGCAGCAACAAGCACCCCCGCGCCAACATTTGTTGAACAACCTATCGTTGAACAACCCGCGCAACAAGCCAATCAAGGATCAATTGATAGGGAATTGATCCGCCAGATCGTTCAAGAGATGTTAGATCAAACTGCTCTTGATGATACTCAAACTACCGCTACATCTTCGGATGATAACTTTGTGCCGCCAACGGATGATACCTTTGTACCACCAGTGGACGACGATCCTGTTTTACCACTACCCCCAACTCCAACCTGCGACCCAAACAACCTAAACCTCTGCAACGAAAACAATTGCAGTACAGCCAACGGACACTGGTATAACAACGTATGTAATGCAGAAGAAAACTCAGAAGACCCCGAACAACTTGAACAACCCGAAGAAACAGCAACCAGCACATCTCCTGTCATTACCCTTACTCAAACATCAATAACTCTCACAGTAGGAGACACCTTTGACCCAACAAACTATGCTACCACAGAAGATCCAGACGGAGACACAGTTACTCAATACGCCTCCAGCTCGGTTGATACCACAACAGTAGGCACATACTCGGTTGAATATACAGCAGAGGATGAACACGGAATGTGGGCTGAACCTCAAACCCTCACTGTTATTGTAGAAGCTCCTGTCGAGTTGGTATGCGACACAACCAACCTAAACCTCTGCGACGAAACCAATTGTTCAACAGATGCCAGTGGATACTGGTACAACAGTGAATGCCATGTAGAAGCTCCCGTCGAGTTGGTATGCGACACAGAGAATTTAAATCTCTGCGATGAGAATAATTGCGCAACAAACGCGAGTGGATACTGGTACAGTGAAGTATGTAATAGTACTTGCCAAGAATTCACTTTCTATCAAGACAGCGACAATGACACTTTTGGAGATTCAAACAACTCTACTTTTGCCTGTGAACTACCAGACAACTACGTAACCAACAGCGACGACTGTGATGACAACAACGCAGACATAAACCCAAACGCAACAGAAGTTTGCGGCAATGACATTGATGAAAATTGCGACGGAAAAACAGACAGTGAAGATGAGATTTCTTGTCCCACCCCTGAAAATAACGGTAGCGAAAGCGCGACTACTACCAGTGATGTTTAATGAAATAAAAGGTGTCAGACACCTTTATCTATTTTATTATACCACGTTTTAAAACAAACAAAGGTGTCTGAAACAAAGGTGTCTGACACCTTTGTTTTTTAAAATATGTGGTATAATAAAATATCAATGAGTTTTTAATTTTTGGTTTCTGTTTAAAAATTAAAGAATTAGAAATTTAATGAAAATTAGAAATTAGAAATTGAAAATTAAACCCAGAAGCTTAAACCCAGAAGCTGAGCTTCTGGGTTTAAGCTTACAAGTTAAGTAACTATTTTAGTTTACTTGTTACTTGGAAGCCTTGCTTCCAAGTTCCAAAACTTCTTTTAAAAAAGACTATATGATAAAATAAACTAATGGAAATATTTTTTGCTAGCTACGTTTTTGTTTTTGGACTAATCGTTGGAAGTTTTCTTAATGTTGTTATTTATCGTCATAATACCGGAATGACAGTTGGCGGGCGTTCAATGTGTTTTTCGTGCGGTAAAAAGTTAAAATGGTTTGAACTTGTACCGGTATTGAGCTTTATTTTTTTGCGTGGGAAATGCAGTGTTTGCAAAAGTAAAATATCGTGGCAATATCCTGCTGTGGAGCTTACGACAGGACTTTTGTTTTTGGGCGCGTATCTCACGACCTCAAATATTTATTTGCTCGCCTATCTATTAGTACAATTGTCCTTACTTATTGTGATCACCGTATATGATCTTCGGCATAAAATAATTCCAAATACTTTTGTATATACTTTTGCCGGACTGGCGTTGATGAATATTTTGTTGGTTTTTGTGGAAAACCGTGAAGTCTCTGTTCTGCTTTCTGACTTGCTTGCCGGTCCAATCTGTTTTGTGCCTTTTGCCGCTTTATGGTATTTTTCCAAAGGAACATGGATGGGATTTGGTGATGCAAAGTTAGCACTTGGTATTGGCTGGTTTTTAGGAATTGGCAGTGCTTATATGGCAATTGTTCTTGCTTTTTGGATAGGCGCGTTGGTGGGACTTGGTATGATCGCGTATAGTAGGATAAGTAAATTGTCTGCTGGCAAAGAAAAAGTTACAATGAAGAGTGAAATACCTTTCGGACCATTTTTAATTCTCGGACTGATCATTATGATCTTTTTGGAACCAAAGATCACTGATCTATTTTCATTGCTTATTTTCTATCCTTAAATTTAATTATGGTGAGCACAACAAACAAAAAGAATTTTCAATTAAATAAGAAAGAGAGAAAAGGTTTTACCCCCATACCTTTGCAAAAAAGGTGTGAGGGGTTTACTCTTATTGAAATTATTCTCGTTGTTTTTATTACTGTCGTTATTTCCAGTATGGTAATTTTTAGATACCACGATTTTTCTGATTCTATTGAACTTGAAAATATGGCGACTGATGTTACTCTTGCTATTCGTGAAGCCCAAGTTTTTGGAATTTCTTCTCGTGGTACAACCAGTATGGAAAGCTTTTTTCATGGTTACGGAGTTTCTTTCTCTTCTATTCCTCCTTATGATCTTAATTCGTATATCTCTTTTATTGATTCGCAAGGAGATAATCTTTGGTATGATTCTTCAAATGAACAGTTAAAAAAAACTGTTTTTAAGCAAGGATATTCAATTAATGATATTTGCGCTACACCACCGAGTTTGCCGGAAGATTGTACTATAACAGAATTAAATATTTTATTTCAAAGACCTAATGTGAATGCTATTCTTAAAACAGCTGAAGATAGTACTTCCACAAACGCACGAATTGAACTCATTTCACCATCTGGGAATACCGCAAATATTAATATTTCTGAAACAGGTCAAGTATATATGGATTAATTTTTATAATGAGAAACAAGCAAAAAAAAAGTAACAAACAAGGGTTTACTCTTATTGAAATGATGGTTTCGTTAGGTCTTTTTACTGTTGTTTTAGCTGTTAGTGTGGGAGCTCTTTTATCAATGATCAATTCAAATCGGAAAACACAATCATTACGAAGTGCTATGGATAATTTAAATCTTGCCATGGAAGAAATGGCAAGAAACATTGGTCAAGGTAGAACATACCATTGTGGAATAAATGATGTTATTACTCCAAATATTGTCAAAGATGGACAAAATTGCCCTTCTGGGGAAAATCATTTTTTAGCCATAGAAGCTCATAGTGGGAGTTCAACTATTGCAACAGATCAATTTGTATATAAACTGAAAAAAAACGCGGATGGAATAGGAAGATTGCAAAAATCAACAAATAGTGGAAATAGTTTTAATGACGTTACTGCGCCGGAAATTGATATAAAGTATTTAACCTTTTATGTTTTTGACAAAGATCTCCCAGCGGATAGTTTTAACGAACCTCCTCGGGTGATTATTACTATTGGAGGTATGGCTGGAAATAAAGAAAGTACCAGGTCTGAATTTAACGTACAAACTATGGTTACTCAACGTGTTCCTGAGTAGTTAATATTTCCTATAAGTTATATGAAGAATAATTTTAAAAATTCAAAAACACAAAAAAAGGGCTTTACTCTAATAGAAGCGTTGGTAGGAATTACAATTTTACTTGTTTCTGTGATCGGTCCTTTGTATATTGCTTTTCAAGGAATTTCTCTCTCTATTTTGGCAAAAAATCAAGTCATTGCATCATATTTAGCGCAAGAAGGGATAGAATTTGTACGATTTAGAATAGATACCAACAGTAATATGGGTAACGTAGGTAATGGTTTAATTTCATCTGGTTCAGCATATGATCTTAGCGATTGTTCTTGGCAATCAAACGGAAATAAAGACTGTACTGTTGATGTTTTTAATAATACAACTGCTAATTGCGATGTTTACGCATTGCCTGACAATACGTGTGATTATATTAAATATGATTCGCCAAATAAAAGATATAATTACTCAGATGGAGATAAAACTTTTTTTAGAAGATCCATTCGTATTAATCACCAGCCGGCTTTAGGGGTCAATGATATAGAGTTCCAAGTTGAATCAAAAGTTGAATGGGGGAGACCGGACGATTTACGCAGTATTGTTATTAAAGAAGTGATCAGAGATTGGCGGCCATAGGTGACTGTTTTGGTCTAATTTAATTAACTCAATGAATAAAAACAAAAAATATTACAAAAAAAAATCTCAACGCGGAGCCATTCTTTTAATTGCTGTAACAGTTTCTTCTTTGGTGCTCGCTATAGGGTTGGGAATTTTGAATATTACTAATAAAGAGATCATTCTTTCATCTTTTAGTAAAGAATCCGGAAAAGCATTTTACGCGGCAGATACAGGCATTGAATGCGCGCTTTTTTGGGACATTAGTTACGCGAAAGGTGGGCTGTCTGAAAGTCCGTTTGCCACGTCTTCGTCGCTGTCATTATCTGAGACAACCTCTCTTTCTTGTGCGGGGCAGGTATTCAATGTCGATCCTCATGTTGATGCTGATTTTGACAAATGGAAGATTTCGCACAAAGACGCTGTTTCTGCTACTACAACTTTTAAATTTAGTGCATGGTCGGCAGATTATGACGGAGTTCCTGATGTTAAAAATCCTTGTGTTGAAGTAAAAATTGAAAAGTATGAAGAAAATTATGGCATTCCAGTAATAAGAACTATAATTTCTGCAATTGGTTATAATACTTGTGATGAAAGTAAAAAACGTCGTGTCTCTCGAGGTATTCGGGTGCAATATTAATTTACTTCCACTATTTTGATTTTGGTGTGCTATGATGGTGCTATGCAAAAAGACTTAAAAGAAGCTATTGAGCGAGTGAAAAAACTGCGTGTAATAATAAACCACCATAGATATTTATATCACGTTCTTGACAGGCAGGAAATTTCTGATGAAGCGCTTGATTCTCTTAAACATGAACTTTTTCAAATTGAGGAAAAGTATCCGGAGCTTGTTACTCCGGATTCGCCAACTCAACGTGTAGCGGGTGAGCCAAACCCGTCATTTAAAAAAATAAAACATAAGATCCGACAATGGTCGTTCAACGACGTGTTTTTGGAAGATGAAATACGAGAATTTGACGCGCGGGTAAAAAGAATGCTTGAAAAAAAACTTAGAAGCATTATTTCCAAGTTGAAGATAAAACCGACATATACGTGTGAACTGAAAATTGATGGGCTTAAAATTATTTTTACCTACGAAAAAGGGCTTTTAAAAACTGCGGCAACTCGCGGAAATGGTAAAATTGGTGAAGATGTAACCATGAATATAAGGACAATAGAATCTGTGCCACTTCGCCTTAAAAAAGATATTGATATTATAGTGGAAGGTGAGGTGTGGCTTTCTAAAAATGAATTTGAACGCATTAACAAAAAGCGTGCAAAAAAAGGTGAGTCACTTTTTGCTAATCCCCGAAATGTCGCCGCCGGTTCCATCCGTCAGCTTGATCCCAAGATCGTGGCGGAACGTAATTTGGATAATTTTATATATGACATCGCTGATGCGAATGTCTCTATTCCTGATACGCAGTTTGAAGAATTGGAAATGGCGAGAGAACTTGGCTTTAAAGTAAATAAGCATGCCAAACACTGCGAAACAATTGAAGAAGTAATACAGTTTTGGAAAACATGGCGCAAGAGATCGGAAAAAGAAGATTATTGGGTGGATGGAGTAGTCATAAAAGTAAACGAGCGGGAATATCAAGAGGCTCTTGGGTATACCGGCAAGGCGCCGCGTTTTGCTATTGCTTTTAAATTTCCGGCAGAGCAAGTGACGACTATTGTTGAAAACATTGTTTTGCAGGTGGGGAGAACCGGAGTTGTAACGCCTGTCGCGCATTTAACGCCGGTCTCTGTTGCTGGCTCAACAGTGTCGCGGGCAACTCTTCATAATGAGGATGAAATAAATCGGCTTGACGTACGGATTGGCGATACGGTGATACTCCAAAAAGCGGGGGATGTGATACCGGATATTGTTTCTGTGCTCAAAGACATGCGCACAGGAAAAGAAAAAAAGTTTCATTTTCCAAAATACGTGGAAGACTGCGAAGGTCCTATTGAGAGAGTTCCTGGAGAAGTGGCTTATAGATGTGTAAACAAAAATTCGTTTGTTCAAAAAAGAAGAAGATTCCATCACTTTGTATCCAAACATGCTTTTGATATTGAAGGCATGGGACCCAAAGTAATTGATGCACTTTTGGAAAACGGACTTATTGCTAATTTTGATGATATTTTTACGCTTAAGAAGGGCGATATTTTACCTCTTGAAAGATTTGCGGAGAGATCAGTGGATAATTTATTGGAAGCGATTGAAAAAAGCAAAAAAATAACCCTGTCGCGTTTTTTGATCGCGCTTTCCATTGATCACGTGGGTGAAGAGACAGCTACCTTACTTGCGGATAATTTTAAAACATTGAGTGCAATCCGGAAAGCAAAAGGTGAAAAACTTGAAGCGATTGACGGAATTGGTGGAGTGGTGACTGAGTCAATTTATACTTGGTTTGGAGAAAAGATGCACGTTGCGCTTGTTGATAGATTGTTGCAGCAGGTAAAGGTACTGACATATAAAATACCGGAAAATATTGCAGAAAATATTAAATTTACAGGAAAAACTTTTGTTTTAACCGGTGCAATGGAGTCTTTGGGACGTGATGAAGCAAAAATCCTCATCAAAGCGCGTGGTGGAAAAATATCAGCATCAATTTCTGCAAAAACAGATTTTGTTGTAATGGGGAATAATCCGGGTTCTAAATACGAGAAGGCATTAGAACTTGGCGTGGCAATAATTGATGAAAAAGAGTTTTTACAAATGCTTAAATAGTGTTAATATGTTGAAATGATTGAACTAAAGGAAATAGACAAACTCGCGGAACTTTCAAGGGTTGAAATGACTATGGAAGAAAAAAAAGAAATTCAAAAAGATTTTGAATCTATTCTTGGATATATTTCCGAAATTCAAAAAGTGGCGACTGGCTCGGTGGGGTCCCCGGAAGAGAGACTTAATGTTCTTCATAATGTGATGAGAGAAGACGACAATCCAAATGAAGCGGGTCTTTATACTGATAAAATTATAAAAAGTGCTCCCAAAAGTGAGAAAGGATACATTAAAGTGAAAAAGATATTGTAGATGAAAATTATAATATGGATATTCAAAATCTAACGATCAAAAGCGCGCATGAGCATCTAAAAAATAAAGATTTTTCCGCTGTAGAATTAGCGGAAGAGTTTTTTCAAAATGCGGATAAAAAGAATAAAGAGATCAATGCATATATTGAAATTTTTAATGATTATAAAGAGCAGGCGAAACTCTCTGATAAGGCATTTGCTTCCGGCAAAAATGTAACCGCGCTTACCGGCATCCCGCTCGCAATTAAAGACATTATTCTTATTGATGGTAAAAAGGCAACAGCCAGCTCAAAAATATTGGATGGCTATGTTGCAACATATGATGCAACTGTTATTAAAAAACTTAAAGCAACGAATGCGATCTTTCTCGGACGCGCCAATATGGATGAATTTGCCATGGGCGGGTCAACAGAAACAAGCTGTTATGGACCGACAAAAAATCCGCACGACATAACTCGGGTTCCGGGTGGTTCATCTGGGGGATCTGCCGCCGCGGTTGCTATGGGGGGAGCGTTGGCTTCTCTGGGGTCCGATACCGGTGGATCTATCAGACAACCTGGATCATTTTGCGGCGTTGTTGGGCTTAAACCGACATATGGCGCGGTTTCACGATATGGTGTGATGGCAATGGCTTCATCGTTGGATCAAATAGGTCCCATTACGAAAACAGTTGAAGACGCGGAACTTTTGTTTGATGCGATCAGAGGTTATGACCCAATGGACAGTACCTCCGCAACTGATGAAGTGAAAAAAACATATGCAAGGAAACCAAAAGAAAAATATGCAATTGGTGTGCCGGCGGATTTTGTTTATGCCGAGGGTGTTGATAGTAAAGTATTAGATAATTTCAAAATATCCCTTGAGAAATTAAAAGATCAGGGACATAAAATAAAAGAAATAAGTTTACCGAATTTAAAATATTCGCTGGCGGCTTATTATGTTATTATGCCGGCGGAAGCTTCTACAAATCTGGCGCGGTTTGATGGTGTTCGTTTTGGACTATTAAAAGAAACTGATACCTTGTTTTCCGATTACGCCAAAACCAGAGGGTTTGGATTTGGCAAAGAAGTGCGCCGGCGAATTATGTTGGGGACTTATGTGTTATCTTCCGGATATTATGACGCGTATTATAACAAAGCGGTTTCCGTAAGAAATATTATTGAGTCGGATTTTAAAAAAGCTTTTGAAGATGTTGATATTATTGCAACACCGACATCTCCCATCCCTGCGTTTAGAATGGGAGAGAAAAGCAATGATCCTCTTCAAATGTATTTGGCTGACATTTTCACGGTCCCTGCTAATTTAGCAGGTGTTCCCGCCATGTCAGTACCTTCCGGATTTACGGAGCACGAAGGAAAACAGCTTCCACTTGGAATGCAATTTTTTGCTCCGCATTTTCAAGAACACGCACTATTCGCTATTGGTAAAGATCTGGAGAAACAAAATAAATAAAATAAATTATGGCTGAAGAAAAAAAACCACCAGCGAGTAGTTCAGCGAGTAGTCCCGGCCCTTTTGATCTAGCAGGAAATTTTTATAAGAATAACATAGGTTCACCCCTTGCTCTCATTGTCTTTATTGTATTTATGGCTCTTTTGGGTTTTTTTGTGTTAATGACTAACAGCAAAGAATTTCAAGATTCCGTTGTCGGATATTTGACATATCATATCGGTCCTTATCTTTCCACCATAAAAACAGTTTTTACTGTTACCACAATAATTTGGATCGCGGGAATTATCTATTTGTTCATCAGAATTCGTGAATTAAATAGTATTGAATACCATAAATATAAATCAATTGATGTAAGGGCGGATGAACAAAAAGAACATAATACGCAGTGGCAGACTGTTCTTGATTACTTAGACTCCGATAATCCCGCTGAATGGAGGATTGCTATTTTAGAAGCGGATGCTATGTTGGATGAAGTTATGAAAAAAGCCGGTGGTTTTGGGGATACTCTGGGAGAGCGTCTCAAATCCATTGATCCGGACGGGTTTAAAAGTCTTCAGGCGGCGTGGGACGCGCATAAAGTGCGGAATATGATAGCTCACGAAGGGGTAAACTTTCAGCTTACTAAACGAGAAACAAAGAGAGTGATTGACTTATACGGACAGGTATTTAAAGAGTTTCAATATATATAGGGTTAGGTTTTAGTTTATAGCTTGTAGGTATTAGGGGAAAATTTGCAAAGCAAATTTTTCCTATAAGCTAACACCTACAAGCTACAAGCTGATCCAATAGATTTGCTATTAGAGCAATTTTGAGTATAATAATTATTACTATGGGTGAAGGGGTGAAGGTAACGGAAATTAAAATAGAATATAAAATATAGCGGAGTAGAGAAACGGTATCTCGCAAAGGAGACTTACAGACTTATAACCTTTCTGGAGGTTTCGCTATAGTAATTAGTATAGTTTAATAACAAAATATAGCGGAGTAGAGAAACGGTATCTCGGGAGGCTCATAACCTCCAGAAGCAGGTTCAACTCCTGCCTCCGCAACAATCACGAAATAACGACTGCCCGATAGGGTGGTCGTTATTTCGTTGATTTTGCGAGAGGAGAAAGACGATTTCTCGTCTTTCGTCAGGAGGTGAAAGGCGGAGCCATGTCGCAAGCGTAGCGTAGTGACAGGCGAGCCCGGGTAGGAGCCACCCGATAGAATTGGAGTGAGGAACGAACGAACAATTATATCGAGGTGAGCTGACACCAACTCCTGCCTCCGCAACCACGAAAAATAGCAAAAGCCCCATCTTGAAAAGATGGAGCTTTTGCTATCTCGTGGCAAGCCCTGAAAAATCATAATATTATTTACTTAAGACGCTATTATACATAATGTAAACGTAGAAACACTTTTTCGTGAGTCGGGCGATGAATTGCTTTGCAATTCATTTTGCGCGACAATATTATTTATGTATTATGTTTACATTCTTAAGGGCATAGAAGGGGGAACTCTTTATATTGGTTTTACAGCAGATCTAAAGAAACGCATCTTAGACCACAACTTAGGTAAAGGAGGTAAAACGACAAAAAGAAAAGTTGGGTGGTCTTTGATATATTATGAAGCATATCTTAATAAACAAGATGCGCTTGGAAGGGAAAAATTTCTAAAAGGTGGTTCAGGTCGCAAATATATTAATAAACAACTTGTACATTATCTAAAACGTAGTAAGTAAAAGTAACTTGTGGCCAACTCCTGCCTCCGTCTATAAATTTATATATAAACATAAAAGTTGAAAACACCAACCCAAAATGATATTCTATGTTAATTGCCGGCGTAGCTCAGGTGGTTAGTAGCGTAGCACTCATAAAGCTAAGGTCGCAGGTTCGAGTCCTGCCGTCGGCACCATTGAATTTTTTCAAAAATTTGATACAGTATGTAAGCAGTTTTAAATGTAAAGAATATTGCGGTTGTAGCTCAACTGGTTAGAGCACTCGCCTGTCACGCGAGAGGTTGAGGGTTCAAGTCCCTTCGACCGCGCATAAAACACACAACTCAGATGCAACGCATCTGGGTTGTTGTGTTTTACGTGGTCGAAGGGACTTGAAAGCCGGAGGCGGTATACAAGACGACCGTAGGGAGTGCTTGTCGCCGAGGCGGGGTCGCGAGTACTTAGTATTTTTGAGTCCGAGAATACGAGGACGAAAAAAATACTTAGTAACTTGTGACCAAGTCCCTAATTTTTCAAGCTGGCACTGGGGTTTTACTGTTTTACCGCGGCGAGGGACTTGAACCGAGGCGACGCGAAGCCGGCTCCGGAACGAAGTGAAGGAGCGAGTCGCCAAGTGGGGGCCGAGGGAGTGAGATATTTATGAGTCCGAAGGACGAAATAAATATCCACGAGAGTGGCCAAGTCCCCGCGCCAAGTAACAAAACCCAAGCGTTAGCTTGGGTTTTGTTGTACTTGGCAGCGGTCGAAGGGACTTGAAAGCCGGAGGCGGTATACAAGACGACATAAGGTAAATTATTGGATAAACAAACATGAAATTAAGAAAAGCACGATTTTTGATGCTGTATATATAAAAAATAATCCAAATGGAGATCCATTTACTTTAAAAAAATTAACAACAAAAAATGATTATTATTTATTCGGGTTAGGTATCGGTTTGTATTGGGGGGAAGGGACAAAATCAAATAAGCATTCAGTGAGATTTGGAAATACTGATCCTTACATGATATTAAAGTTTATTGAATTCCTTGATGTTATTTATGGTATTAATAAATGTAAATTAAAATATGGATTACAAGTATTCAACGATATGTCAGAAAAAGATGCTATAAAGTTTTGGATGAAGTACTTAAAAGCCGAAAAAAGTCAATTTCAGAAAGTTGTAGTAACACCTTCTAGGGGGTGTTGGTACATATAGGAAAAAAACAAAATATGGTGTTCTTACTGTTCATTTTAATAACAAAAAGTTGCGTGATATTATATGTGGCACAATTGATAATTTAAAGAAGATATAGTACTATCGTTGTTAGAGCTTGTTGCCGATCTTGCTTTCAAGGCGAAATTTTCAGATTTTTGATGTAACGAAGTTAAAAATTTGGAGGAATAGTGAACTATGCCGAGAAATTTTTAACAAGTTACAATGAAAATATGGAAATTTTTAGCCGAAATGAAGATCGTGAACAGGTTCTAAGTTCGTGAAAATAGAATAAGCCAATGTAGCTCAGTTGGTAGAGCACTCCCATGGTAGGTCGCATGACTCTGCCCAATATAGAAGAAATTTTATATTGAATCCCGAATAACGGTTAAAGATCTGCACAAGGTTCAGACCGTGGCATGTATTTTTTGTACAGGCCCGAACGACTGACAAGGGAAACCTCCTTCAATCAAAGATTGAAAAGGTTTAAGATACAGTCTAGCCCTCATATATGTGTATATTAAAATGAGGTGTAAGCGAAGGGAGAGGTCTGCGGTTCGATCCCGCACATTGGCTCTGGATGAGTTGTAAAGTTGTAAGACTCGTTACAAAAATAGCGAGGCAATTTCAACTTTTTAACTTATTTTGCCACCTTAGCTCAGTTGGTAGAGCATTACATTCGTAACGTAAAGGTCCGCGGTTCGATCCCGCGAGGTGGCTCAAGAAGCGAAGCGATTTGAGATAGCTCAGCACGCAAATTTCTTTGTGTACGGCAGGAAAGTAAGGTAAATAAAACAAAAACAACTATTTTTCCACACTTTTTCTTTGTTTTTATTTCTGCTATAATTTATAGCGTAATGCAAGAGACGAATGATAAGAAACGGCGGATCAAAGAGATTGAGATCGCGATGGTCCAGACCGATTTTTGGAGTAATAAAGATAAGGCACAAGAGTTAATTCAGGAATTGAACGAACTCAAAACAAAGTTGGAAGGTGTTGGTAAATATGACAAAGGTGATGCTGTTATCACAATTCTTGCCGGAGCCGGAGGAGACGACGCGGAAGATTTTGCTCAAATGCTTTTTTCAATGTATGGAAAGTATGTTCAGAGCAAAAATTGGGAGATGTATGTTCTTCACAAAAACGAAAACGATCGCGGCGGATATCGCAATATTACTTTTGAGGTAAACGGCAAAAATGTTTACGGAACATTAAAAAATGAGTCAGGAGTACATCGTTTGGTGCGAATATCACCTTTTAACGCCAAGAGTTTACGACATACATCTTTTGCTATGGTGGATATTATTCCAAAATTTAGACCGCAAGATAAAGAAGTTGATATTCCGGAATCTGATATCAGTATTGAATTTACAAAATCCTCGGGTCCGGGAGGACAAAACGTAAACAAGAGAGAAACAGCAGTCCGTATTGTGCACATTCCAACAAAAATTTCTGTTCATGTTGACGGACAGAGAAGCCAACTTCAGAATAGAGAAAAAGCAATGAAGATACTGGAAGGAAAATTATACAAACTTCGCTCTGATGCGGAAAAAGAAAAAAAAGGAGAGATGCAATTAGCGAAAAGTACAGAGGTAGCGTGGGGAAGCCAGATCAGATCATACGTTTTGCATCCATACAAAATGGTAAAAGATCATCGTACGGGAGTCGAAACAAGAAAAACAAAAGAAGTTCTTGAAGATGGAGAATTGGAAGAATTTATTAAAGCGGAAAAAAATCTTTAATTTTTTT
>CAYPRS010000005.1:0-14610 GCA_964413235.1 uncultured Candidatus Saccharibacteria bacterium
ATATATTCAATATTCAATTGTGTGATCTATAACTATCTATATAGTAAATAAAAACATGGGTGCAGTCAAATTCTCATGTGTACAACTATATAGAAGTAATATCTACAATACGCAGTCGCAACTCTTTAAAATTTCTAAAAAATGACTTCTCAAGTGTCGCTACCAAATGAATCTTTTCCCCCGCACCGATCGCAACATCCGCGAAAGACTTATCATCAACAAAAAATCCAATGGCGGAAACTTTTTTGCCAGCGCTGTTTTTAAAATCAAGCCCTAAGTGATTCTTTTCTTTTCCAAATAAACGAACTTCTGTGATCTCAACATTCTTAAGTAAAAATAACGGCTTCTCATTTCCAACTCCAAAAGGTGCAAGTTGTTCAATCTCTTGATAAGTTTGCCAATTTACATCATCAAGAGAAAGCACATGGTCAATCCAAGTCGTTTCGTCTTTTTGTTCTTTCTCTGTCTTTTTATATGTATCTGAAAGTACTTTTTCAAGATTATGAATATTATCGTGTGTTATTGAAAATCCGCCGGCGCCATCGTGTCCGCCAAATTGCGTAAATGTGTCATCCGAGACAGCTCTCATAAGATCAATAACAGAGATCCCATTACCACGACACGAACCTTTGATCTTTCCCTCGCTATCATATCCCCAAACAAACACCGGACACTCAAACTCCTCAGCGAGATTATTAGCGACCAGCCCCAGTATCCCCAGCGACCAATTCGGATTGCCGACGACTATCACTTCACGTAATTCCCTTTTTTTAATTTTCTTTTTGGCATCTTTTATTATCGCGGCAACATGCCCTTTGCGTTTTTGATTGATATGCTCTAAGTGACCTGCAAGACTTTCCGCTTCCGCCGGATCATCCGTCGCCAAAAGTTCAAAAGCGCGGGCAGGGTGATCCATTCTGCCCGCCGCGTTTATTCTTGGCGCTATCATAAAAGTGATATCATCTTCCAGAAGATTTTTTTGTTCTATCTTCATCTTTCCAAGCAAAGTACGAAGACCTATGCGACGGCTTTTTTGTAAAACAGTTAATCCAAAACGAGCAAAAACGCGATTTTCTTTTTGAAGAGGGACCATGTCAGCTAACGTGGCGATTCCTACCATATCCAAAAGCCACTTTTCCCAACCCTTGGGAATTTCATTAAAAGTTTTATGATACTTTCCTTTTGTATTTTTTTTCTCTTCTTTCAAAAGAGCTTGCACAAGCTTGAAAGCAACTCCCGCGCCACAAAGCATATCGTCGGGGTAAGTATCTTCTTTTTGTTTGGAATTTATAATTGCATATGCCGGAGGCAGTATTTCTTTTCCTTTTTCTTCAAGCGGAAGATGGTGGTCGGTAATGATCACATCAATACCTCCTTCTTGCGCTACTTTGACCGCTTCAATATCAGTAATACCGACATCAACCGTGATAAGGAGCTGAGCTCCTTTTTTTATAAATTGTTTGACGGCAGCAACATGCAAACCGTATCCCTCGTCACGACGATGAGGAATATAATTGGAAAATTTTTTGTATCCAATCTTTTTGAAAAAGTCGTGAAGAAGAACACTCCCGGGAATACCATCACAATCAAAATCGCCATAAATAACTATTTTCTCGTTTTTATCAATCGCTTTTAAAATGCGTTTTACCGCGCGCTCCATATTAAGTATCAAAAACGGATCATGACAATCCCGCTCCCAGTCAGGATTTAAAAAAACTTCCGCCTCTTTTTTGGTCTTGATTCCACGATGAAACAAAAGCTTTTGCAATAACATTGTGTATTTTCCGAGTTCTCTCCGGATACCTTCCGGCGGGTCTTTCCTCTCTTTATATTTCGCCATTAGGTTATTATATCGCTAATCTGGTAACAAAGGTACTTGGTACCTTTGTTTGATCTGTTCTTGTTCTTGGCGTAAATATATTATACCACATTTTAAATAAAACAAAGGTGTCTGACACCTTTGTTTTATTTAAAATGTGGTGTAATGTTATGCTTTATGTAAGGTCTGAGCAAAACTCGTCCTTGCTTGTTACTTGGAATCTTTGCTTCCAAATAACACTAAAAAACGAACAAAGTCAAAATGAATGAGAACATGAATGAGAATCACTGGCGTTAGCCGGTAATTTATAGGATTAACGAGGTAATGAACGAGGTTGAACCTCGTTCATTAAAAAGGATCCGAAAAATTTCCAGGTTTAGAGTTTAATCCAAGGTCAGTATATAGTATTTTTTTCCAAAGGAAAAAATTTTTAAGAAGCACAAAATACATATCTAGATACTAGCCACTAAATATTATATACTAGCATTATGGAAGATTGTATTTTTTGCAAAATTATAAAAGGAGAAATTCCAAGTTATAAAGTATACGAGGATGAAAATGTTTTTGCTTTCTTGGATATCAGACCCTTAAACCCCGGACACACGCTCGTTATACCAAAAAAACATTATCGCTGGGTGTGGGATATTGAAAATATCGGAGAATATTATGAAGCGGTAAAGAAAATCGCCAATGCTATTAAGAAAGCACATAACACCGAATATGTCATTTCATTAGTCTTTGGCGAAGAAGTTGAACACGCTCATACATGGTTGGTCCCCCGATTTAAAGACGATGGACACGGCAATTCAATTAATCTGAAAAATATTAAAAAAATAAGCGAGGATGAAATGAAAAAGATCGCGGAGAAAATCCGGGGAGAGTTTGTTTAATACCACTGTATGCTTTTAGGCAAATGAAAACCATCGGTTCAAATTAAATTGTTGAATTGGTAATTTGTAGTTATCGTTGCAACCACAAAAGTTTTTCATCTTCTTTGCCCATAAGTACTCCCTAGAGATACCAATTTAACATTTCTTTTTGCTCTTTAGTTTCTGGCATTTTCTTCACCTCCTTTCTTTAGTAAATTAAATAGTCTAAACCAAAAGAGGTTATTTTTATTTTTTACTTTTCAACAAAGCGTCAATTCCGGAGAGTTTTCCATCAACAAGAAAATCCAGCATCGCCCCGCCGCCGGTGGAGACAAACGCGAACGATTTTTCCAATTTCATGCGAGACACCAGCACTGCCGTGTCGCCGCCGCCGACAATAACTTTTGCTTTGGAATTCGATAATACTTTGAGCAGTTTTTTTGTGCCTTTATCATATCCTTTTTCGTAATTGCCGAGAGGACCGTTCATGAGAATAAATTTGTGTTTTGAAACAAGCTTTTCAAAATTCTTTCGCGTTTTAGAACCAACATCCACGATAACGTCTTGTTTGGTAATATCTTTAAGATTTCGTACTGCGCCGCGTATACTACTTTCAACCAAAACATCTTCGGGAAGAATAAGTTTTTGGCATGACGAAAGTTTTTTCATGTTTCCCGCTGACGGATCAATGAGAGACTTACCCACTTCAACCCCTCTTTCGCAAAATAGGTCATTTGCCAGCGCTCCGCCGACAAAAACCGTATCGGCAATCTTTATAAACTTCTCAAGCAGCGGTATCTTTGTACTGATCTTCGCACCTCCCAGTATAAACAAGAATGGATGTTCCGGTTTGCGCGCCATAGAAAGATATGTCACTTCTTCTTGGAATAAAATTCCGGCGTAACTCGGCAGATATTTCGGGATCCCAACAATAGACGCATGTTCTCTGTGTGAAACAGAAAAAGCATCATTCACATATATATCGCCAAACGAGGCAAGTATTTTAGCAAACTTCGCACTGTTTTTAACTTCTCCGGAATATCGTCTGAGATTTTGCAAAAGTATAACACTGCCATCCGACATATTCTCAATCATGGTTTCTGCCATTTTGCTTTCAATATCGGGAACAAAACCAACTTTTACATTAAGCTCGCGATTAAAATGGTTTGCCACCGGACGCAACGACTCCTTGAAATCTCGCCCGATGTGGGAGATAAGTATTACTTTTGCGCCTTTGCTTTTGAGATATTCAATAGTAAGAAGCGATCTTCTGATACGAAAATCGTCCACCACTTGATGAGATTTAATAGGCACATTAAAACCCGCGCGAACTAAAACTCGTTTTCCTTTCAAATCTTTGATTGTTCTGATATCCGGTAATTTCATGTTTTTATATTTTTAGTCGTGTTATTTATACTTCGTCTGCAATATTAAGGATTTTTGTAAAAACCGCCGGCTTTAAACTCGCCCGCCCAACCAAAAGTCCGTTAATTTTTCCTCCTATAAAAAATCCTGCCGCGTTTTTCTGATTGATAGATCCGCCATAAAGTATTGGCACGCTTGTGGTAACTTTCTTGCCAAATTTATCTGTTAAAACTTTTTTTATAAAAATAGACATCTCTAAAACATCTTCCGGATTTGCTTCGTGTTTTGCCGCTTTACCAATCGCCCAAACCGGCTCATAAGCAATAACAAGATTCTCCATATTTTTCTTGGTAACTTGTGCCAAAGAAGCGAGTAATTGCGTCTTTACAAATTTGGTATAAGCACCTTCATCATCACGTTCTTTCTCTCCAATACACAACACTGCAGTAAGCCCGCTCTTGGTTGCCGCGATAACTTTTTTTGATATTAATTTATCACCTTCCCCTATTGCCCGCCTTTCAGAATGTCCAACAATAACATATTGCGCACCCACGCTTTTAAGCTGATTGGTAGAAATTTCTCCAGTATGTGCATCATCTTTTTCAAACGAAACATCTTGCGCGCCAAGGACACACCTGTGTCCGGTTACCAGTTTTTTAAGTTCAGAGAGATACACATCCGGCACGCACATTACCGTCTGTACATTACGCATTTTACTCGCCGCGCTTCTGTTATTTTGGAATATCGCTCGCGCTTCTTTTAAACTCTTGGGCGCCATTTTCCAGTTGCCAATGATTATTTTTTTCTGTTTCATACCTGTATTGTACCATAATTTAAGATAGCAAGTAGAATTAACTCAGAAGCTAAAAAAGAGAAAAAGCCTTGACAATATAGAAAGAATATGCTAAAACTTCTGCAGGTTTTAAGAGTTCAGCCTACTAATTTATTGGGCTCCTAGAATAGATCAGCTTAATGTTCGGGCATGAAAGTTGATCTATTAAAAAATGTACAAAAAATTTAAGAATTTTTTAGATAAATGTGAAAATATTTATCTAAAAACAACCAAAAATGTTTCTTCAGCAGAAGCAGTTAATGCCCTATATGGAGTATTAACAAAAAATGAAGATCCAGATCTAGTTAAATTAAACTTAACTAGATCTGAAAAAGACACTCTTGTGAAAGAGTATAATAAGATTTTTACCGAGCAAGGTAAAAAACTCTTTTGGGGATATTTAAACCGTTGCAGAAGCTTAGCAACTGCTTAAATACATAAAAAAACAGACCGCCCGAACGGTCTGTTTTTATTTTTCTATAAAATCTTCTTTACAATTTAAATTATTCCTCTCTCCACTCGATAAATTTGTAATCTTCACTTGTAAACGGTGTGAGAGGAGGAGGATCAATCGCTTGTTCTCGGTCGTAGTTGTTGACTCGAGACTGATATCCTGAAATAAAACTTCCACCAGAAGTCCATTTTGTTCCAACTCTACCGTTTGAAACAATACTCCCGTTTATAGTAAGAAGAGTTCGTGAATGATAATCCACAGGATTGCAATATGCATCCGGGAGAGAATGAGATCCTGAACATGTATAATGATTCCTGCCAAAATGTCCATCCTTTGCAAAGAAAATACCGTTGAGTTCCAAATCATTCTCAGACGCGGGACTGATCAAAATAGAGTTTTCCACAAGAAGTATAAGTCCGTCAGCTGTTCCATCTCCCGGAGTATATAAAATATCATTCATAAGATACGCATTTGTTGTACCAGAGCCGCTATCAGCGCTGGCGATAGCAATTTTCCCATTTACATTTCCATCTACCCAAATAGTGTCTTCAAAGTACGCGGTGGAACAATCTGATGGAAAGGTTACTCCCGTCGCAATCGTTGTTTCAGTATCCGGGATACTCTTTTCATAATGCCAACCACTATCTGAATCATACGCCCAAATATCTTCATCGCTACAATGCCATCCCCACCACCACCAACAATATGTATCTGTAACAGTCGTATCTACTCTATTAATATCCATTGTTCCGTCATTGTTAAATGTAATGTGATACCCTTCCGCTCCGGACGGTCCATAGTATCTACCATTTGCTGTCGCATAATCCTTCAGGTTTGTAAAATTTTGATTGATGATCGTAAAATCAATACGAGGAGAAGGATATCTCCACAGCGAGCTATTCCCATTTCCACCGGCGTTTTTTGTAACACCTCCCGCCGGATCTTGATCTGGATCGCAAATAGTACAATCCCATGTTGTGTACTCACTGGTTACCAATGAATCATGAGTACCATCCATCACAATACCTTTGTTGGAATGATATTTGCCACTAATTATACGATCTGAACCTGCCACTACATTATCATTAAGAATATACGCATATTCGGCAACGGACGGTCGCGTGTATCTTCCAGATACTTTTCGTTTTTTGTTGATATCCTCGTATGTATATCCGGTTGAGTCAATATCAACTGACATTACTTCTCCGCACTGAAACTTACCATTCACTTCCAGAGAAAATTCTCCAATATTGCCTTCTTCCGGATCAGTATATACATGAACATAAGGACCAACCGCTCCGGTGCCATCTTGTGTATCTGTCGGATAATGCGCTAAAAACCATCCGTAATAATCCAGTCCTGCTTCGGCAATTTGTAGTGCTTTTTCTTTATTTTCTTTTACTTTTTGTACTTTATGTTGGTTTAAAGCAGTTCCGGAAAGAGCTCCCATCAGTATCATAAATATTCCAAAAAATACCATCACCAAAAGCATGATTGAACCTTTTTTCTTTTTGTTATTATTCTTTTTATTACAAAACCACATGTATAATTTTTATTATTAGAACCTCTTAAAGATTAGTTTTTAGATTTCTAATAGAAACACCCGATCGAAGAGTAAAATCTTCCGGAGCGCGAGAGGGATTGATATTTATAATCAAATTTACTTTGACAAATGTCATGTCTGCAACTTCATCAAGATTTGTAACCTCCGCGCCAAATTTATCATAATAGGTAAAAATATCTGTAGCATTAGCAACATTATGCACGTTTTCCGCGATTATTTTAACTTCTTCCGGTAATGTATAAGCAAGCGGGTATCCTGTTGATTTTATTATACCACGTTTAAAGGTACCATCTTCTAAAAAATACCGAACTTTTTCAACATTAACATCAACATCAATATCGCTATAAAACGTAAAAGTTGATGTTCCCGCGGAAGTAAGGGGGAAAGATCCTGTGTCTGAAACGGTGGCGCCACGAATATATTGCACCATTTCAAGAACACCTCTTCGCGCTTGATCTATAGCTAACGCTTGTTCCATAGCATACGAATTTGCGCGATACATGGTCATAATAAAAGAAGTAATGGCAATAAAAGATATCGTAGAAATCGTTATAACCACAATTACTTCAATAAAAGTAAACCCCAATACCTTTTTTACAAAGGTGTGTGAAGTAAACTCTGTTAGATTACTGTCTAATGGAGTAAATTCTTTCTTATGTAATCTTTTTGGAAAAAATCGTTTCATGTTTCCATCTAGTTAAGGATGATACAAGCCTGCGTTCTGCTTCCTACAGTGATACTTTCTGATGAAGAAGCGTACGATACATGATTCACGTCTACTGTTGTGACACCCGCGGGAAGACTTGCTTCATTGAAAAAAACTTGACCGCATACTCCAGTTTGCTTTGTTTCGTCGTATCCTCCGTTTTGAACTCGCACATCCGCGCCGGAAATCGGACTTCCCGTATTATCTTGGACAGAAACAAGAAGTGATTCCGAAACATGTGTCTCCAAAGATACATTGACTGTCATATTATCTCCGGGACTAATATCAAGTCCCAGATACTCATTATCTACAGAGTAGGAAGAAAGATCGTCACATACTTTTGCTATATCATATCCACCGCTTGCCACATCCAGCACCATTTTATATTCATCCCATTCAATGGTAGTTGTTGAATATTGACCGTTGCTATCGGTTGAAAGTCCAGTGTAATTGTGTTTATAAATATTATTTGATCCGCTATCTTTACCGATTGTTTTTGTTCCTCTTAACGTAAAAGGTATTGAAACAGGAAACGGACCGGTGGTATAAACAAGTTTCCAGTCTTGAATACTCGGTGTAACGGAAGTATCTTCTGTTGCCAGAGCAGCTCCGAGACGCAAAGACGGATATACGGATACGTTAATACCAGTAAGATCAATAGTGGTTGTTGCACTGAACCCGGCGCTATTGCCGGGAAGATCTGCGTCGGGAACAAGCGCCGTGGTAGAAGTACCATTATCATAGTGAATGTGATATACAATGGAAGTACTCGCAACAACAGTATCATTCCATTCTGCCTTCTCCCACACAGTAAGATTTGTCGGAGAAATATCACTGCTATATACTGTCCCTGTCGCCGCATATATACTTGATGATGAAGTTAAGTAAAGTTCTCCGCCGGAAACTTCCGTAGAAAAAAGAGAAAGTCCCGTAGAATCATTAAAAAGATGTTCGTATGAATCTTCAGCCAGCGGAATAAATGTGTTAATCATAAGTGTCGCAAATATATCAATAGGAAATCCGACTGATGATGTACTGCCGTCAACTACCGCGATATGCCCCGGGTTTGGGTCAACATTTACAGCATCAACAGTATATGTCTTTGCAGTGCTATATCCTGCTTTTGTAACTATTACCGCATAATCACTGCTTGTCGCCACACCATAAAAACGATAATTACCGCTGGTCGAAGTAAAACGAGTTTCAGATGTTCCCAAGCTCGCGCTCTCTATGGTTATCGTCGCGCTTGGCACCGGAACACCAAACGCGTCAAGTACTGTAATGGAAATAGTTCCTCCTCCGACATTTGCTTCCGATCCATTCGGCACAATGTTAGTTAAAAGAGAAATCTCATTTGCTTTTTCTTTATATTCCCATGAAATTTTTGTTTTTAACTTTTTATAATCAGTGGGAACAGTATCTGTCGTAGACGCTAAACCATCTTTTTCATTATCGACATATTCAACAAATGTCGTTCGCGTATAGTCTATACCATTGAGAGTAATCGTTTCTGTTGCCGGAAGAACCCCGTCAAGAAAACTGCCAGCAACACCTACTTCTGTATAAGTAAGATTACGAGCAAATTCCAACTGTTCATTGGCAAGAGTTAACGCTCCTACTTTTGCCTTGTTTAAAAAGATAAGTTGAGCACTGACCCGAAAAATTCCCACAATACCAAGTATGAAAATTAGCATAAGAGCAGTACCCACGACGACGTCAACTAAAGAAAATCCTTTATTCCGTGATCTCTTAAAATATTTATTATATTTGTATCTCATTTATTTCATTAATTAAAGTCAATACATTGCTTTTACTATTACAGTGCGCTGGTAAGTGAATACATCGGAGTAATCATTGATATGGCAAAAAAACCAACCGCGGCACCTATAAACACCATTAAAACCGGTTCTATAATAGTACTAAGATCTTTTGTCTTAGTATCAACTTCATCCTCATAAAATTTTGCTGTTTTATCAAGCATTTTAGAAAGCTGACCCGTTTCTTCCCCCACCATGATCATTTCACTTGCTAGAGACGGATAAAGTTTTTCGTTTTGTATAAACAATTCTGAAAGAGCAATTCCTTTTTGGACATCATCAACTGATTTCAAAAGAGTTTTTTTATAATATGAATTTTGGACCACGTCTTGAGTGATCATAATCGCGTCAATAACTCCCACGCCGGAAGAAAGCAACGACGAAAGTGTTCGTGTCGCTTGAGCTGTATTATATTCTTTAACAATGGTTGAGATTGCGGGAATACGCAGCGACACAAAATCAAGACAAAGACTTCCTGTCTTTGTCTTGACAAAAAGGATTAAAGAAATTCCTCCTACAATACCACCCAAAAGGGTAGCAATGGAATGAGCTGCCAGAGTATCACTGATAAAAATAATAAGCTGCGTTGACCATGGTAATTCCATGTCAAAATCTTTGAATGTCGCAGTAAGGGTCGGAACCATAAAGATCATCATCAATACTCCTATAATTATCATCACGATCATAATGATAACCGGATACATCATAGCTCCTTTAATTTTCTTTTTGAGAGAGTAACTTTTTTCAAGTTGACTTCCAATAACATTTAATGATTCTGACAAATTTCCCGACTCCTCGCCAACTTTAACCATAGCTGTCATAAGTTTTGAAAAAATCTTGGGAAACTTCTCAAGTGAATCAGAAAGAGAATTTCCTTTAGTAATATCCATTGATATTTTTTGCAAAACTTCTTTAAACTTCACGCTTTTTGTCTGCCTCTCCAGCACGCCGAGAGCGCGAGAAAGGGGCATTCCCGCTTCTATCATTGTGCTCAAATTACGAGTAAAAAGAATTTTGTCTTGTAATTTAATTCTGGAAAGAAGTTTGTTTAATCCATCAAAACTTTTTTTATCTTTTGACGTTTCGCTGACAGAAATTATTGTTTTCCCTTGACTCTTCATTTCCGCGGAAAGCGCGTATTTATTATCCGCGGTAATTTTTCCTTCTTCTAATTTTCCTGTTTCATCTTGAACTTTGTAGTTAAATGTTGGCATAATATTTAGATTATTATAGATACTGGAACTTGTACCCTAGATCGTTTTAGTTGGTATGTGCTATTCGGAAATAACACGCAAAACTTCTTCAATGCTGGTTTCTCCTTGTGCCGCTTTAAAAATACCGTCTTCAATCATAGAAGACATTCCTTCTTCTTTCGCGTGTTTATTAATTTCATCAGGGGTTGCATTTTTTATGATAAGTTCTTTGATCGTAGACGTTGCCTCAAGGACTTCATATATACCCATCCTTCCTTTGTATCCATCAGTCTCACTATCTTTTTTAGGACGATAAAACGGAATCTTTTTCCAATCGTCGTTTGCGCCAACAATTTTTTCTTCTTTTAGTGTTTGTAATACTCTATTAAGGTCAACGTTGTCTTCAAGAGATTTTATATCCACATCCGTTAAAAAATATTTTTCTCTATTTTTATCAAGTTTCCTAACCAAACGTTGCGCTATTATCACTTTCACAGTTGAAATAATAAGAAAAGGCTCCACTCCCATATCAATAAGCCGCGGCATAGCTCCAGCCGCTGAATTGGTGTGCAAAGTGGAAAGTACCAAATGTCCGGTAAGAGCCGCATTAACCGCAATTTTTGCCGTCTCACCATCACGAATTTCCCCAACCATAATAATATCCGGATCTTGCCTGACCAGAGATCGCAGCCCTGCCGCAAAAGTAAGACCGATGTTGGAACGCACTTGTGTTTGATTGATCCTGGCAACTTGATATTCAATAGGGTCTTCAACTGTGGAAATATTTACTTCCGGTGTGTTTAAAATATCTAATATAGTATAAAGAGAAGTTGTTTTTCCTGAGCCAGTTGGACCGGTAGTCAATATCAACCCTGTTCTTTGCTTTGTCGCTCTGTGCACTCGCTCTAGTGCTTCGCCGTGATAACCGAGAAATTCTAATGTAAATCCCGACACTGCATCACGAAGAAGACGCATAACAGTTTTCTCTCCATAGTAAGTAGGAAGAATTGAAACACGAAAACTCACCCTCTCTTCTTCGGCTTCTATTTTAAAACGTCCGTCTTGCGGTAAGCGTTTTTCATCAAGTTTTAGTCCGGACAATACTTTGATACGGGCCGTAATCCCCGGCGCCACATTTTTAGGTAAAACCATTGCATCATGTAGTATTCCATCAATTCTGTATCTAATAACAAGCTGTGCTTCCAATGGCTCAATATGAATATCTGACGCTCCTTGAAGAATCGCATGATTGAGAAGAGTGTCCACAATTTTAACCACGGGAATATCTTCGGCAAGTTTTTTAAGATCTTTCTCATTTTCCGTGTCGTCGTTATTATCTACAATTGTTTTAAGTGAGGTTACTTCTTTTTGAATAATATCGCCAAATTCCGCTTTAAGACTTTTTTGATATTGTAAAAGCACACTTTTAATTGATTCTTCATCTGTTAAACGCGGCAGTATTTTAAGACCAACTTTCTTTTTAATAAAATCAATAGCCTTCAAGTTCTCAGTGTCCAACATCGCAACCTCAAGATTGTTTACTCCTTTTTTAAACGCGACAATATTATGTTTACGAGCAATTGGTTCGGGAATAAGAGAAAGAACACTAAAATCAATTTTTTGACCTTTAAGCCCAATAAACGGTATTCCTAAAATATACGCCTCGGATCTTCTAAGATCATCTTCAGAAAGAAATCCTTCACTTATTAAAATTTCACCTAAAGATTTTTTTTTGTTCTTTGCTTTTTTTCCATTGGCAGCTAAAATATCTTCTGCAGAAACCAATCCCGCGTCAATTAAAAAGTCTTTGAGTTGTTTTTCTTCTACGTGCATACAAAATTATTTGTAATTTACATTTATTATATCAAACAATATTACTTTGTTTTATATTTAAGAGGTGGATAAAAACTTTTGAGAATAAAAAATATAATGTTTGACATTTTTATATAGTTTGATAGAGTATAAATGTGTCCGTCTGAAAACGGACACATTTTTATAGTATAGTAGTATAGTTTATAAAATGATTTTTTTGAATCACAATTTAAACTTATTTTATTTCAAAAAAAGTAATACAATCAAATATATGTTAGATTTAAAAACAATAGAACGCACTTTGACTCAATTTGAGGAAGAGCGTGGTATCCCGCGAGAAAAAGTAATTGAAGCTATTGAATATGCTTTGGCTGCGGCGTATAAAAAAGACTATGGAAAAAAAGGGCAAATTGTTCGCGCTAAATTTGATCTTGAATCCGGAAAAGCAGAATTTTATCAAGTAAAGATCGCTGTTGAACCCAGCATGCTTCGTCCTGAAGAAGACGAAGAAATTACCATAAAAAAAGCGTCTTTCAAAAAAGACGAAGAGGAATCAGACGAAGACAGTTCTCTTATTAGGTTTAATTCTGAACATCATATTTTAATAGACGACGCACGAAAGATAAAAAAAGATATTGAAGAAGGCGAAGAGATCGTTTTCCCCCTTGAAACACGTGATGATTACGGACGTATTGCGGCACAAACAGCCAAACAGGTTATCATTCAACGTATTCGAGAAGCGGAAAAAATAAGTATAATGGATGAATATGGAAAAAAACAAGGCGATATTGTCAACGGAACTGTTCAAAGAATGGAGCGTGGAAATATCTTTGTTGATCTTGGTAAAGCAACAGGACTACTTCCTTATGACGAACAAATTCGAGGAGAAAGATTCAAACAAGGAGACCGTATCCGAGCATATCTTTATTTGGTGGAAGAAACACCACGCGGTATTAATTTAAAATTATCTCGTTCTCATCCAAAATTTATTCAAAAACTTTTTGAAATGGAAACACCGGAAATTGCCACCGGAGTTGTTGAGATCAAAAGCATCGCTCGCGAAGCGGGATCTCGTTCAAAAATAGCTGTTGTATCACATGAAGATAATGTTGATCCCGTAGGATCGTGTGTGGGGCAACGTGGGGTACGAGTAACAACCGTTATGAGCGAACTGGGCGGCGAAAAAATTGACATTATTGAATGGTCTGATGAACCAACACAATTTATTGAAGACGCGCTTTCTCCGGCAAAAGTAAGAAATGTTGAAATTGACGAAGAAGAAAATAAAGCTATAATAGAAGTACAGGAAGACCAGCTTTCTCTGGCTATTGGAAAAGGAGGACAAAACGTACGGCTTGCCGCAAAATTGACCGGATGGAAAATTGACATTAAAGGCATTGACGGAGAAAATGTTATCAAGGATGGCGAAAATGTGCGCGAAGAAGATACATCCGCCTCCGGCGGAAACTCCAACAAGACGAAGCCCTCCTCCCCCGAAAAATCACTCCGAGGACGAAGGGCCCGCGCTGAAAGCTACGACGAGGCGAAGAAAGAAACTTCAACTGAAAACACTGGAGGGAACACAGAAAAAGAAGAGGAAAAACCAAAAGAAATATAAGGGGATGCAATAAACCCCTTATATGATTTTATCTTTTATTAATTAATTTTTAAAAAAATATGAATTTATGGCATGAAGTATCGGCGGGTAAAAACCTGCCAAAAGAAATAAATGTTATTGTTGAGATTCCCAAAGGATCAAAAAATAAATATGAGATAGACAAAGAAACCGGACTTATCGCTCTTGATCGTGTAATGCACAGCGCGCAAGACTATCCTTTTGATTACGGTTTTATACCTCAAAGCTTTTGGGATGACAACGATGCGCTAGATGTTATTTTACTCACCACGTACCCATTAGCGCCAAGCATTCTTGTTAATGCACGCCCTGTGGCAATAATGCGAATGATCGATTCCGGTGATAATGACGATAAGGTCATTGCTGTCCCCGTGGACGATCCACGTTGGGACGAAGTAAAAGATCTTTCTGATATTAACAAGCATACCATTAAAGAAATAGAACATTTCTTTTCAACTTATAAAAAAATTCAAGAAAAAGAAGTTGAGGTTACGGGATTTGAAGGTCGCGACGCAGCGGAAAAAGCGATTGAACGCGGGCTTA
>CAYPRS010000006.1:0-14075 GCA_964413235.1 uncultured Candidatus Saccharibacteria bacterium
TTTTGCCGAGTTCCTTGGGGATCTCTAACTCGTTCGCCTTGGTCTTCTCGACCTGACTACCTGTGTCGGTTTACGGTACGGTTTCTATACAATTATAGTTTAGGAGCTTTTCTTGGAAGCGTGCTCCACTGTATTCCTTTGGACGAATCCGCCGGTTTTCGCGCTACTTGGAGATAGTCTCGAAGACTTAGTTCCCGGATTTGCCTAAGAACTCCCCTTATAGAACGAACGTAAATCCAATAATACGCACAATGTACTACCCTTCGTCCCTCCATCACAATTGTATAAAAGTCACGGAATATTAACCGTGTATCCATCGCGTCCAGCTTTCGCCATTCACTTAGGACCGACTAACCCTTGGCTGATTGTCATCGCCAAGGAAACCTTAGTCTTTCGGCGTGCGGGGATTTCACCCGCATTGCGGTTACTTGTGCCAACATTCTTACTTCCACACGCTCCACTGTGGGTTACCCCTTCAGCTTCAACGCAGAGTGGAATACTCTCCTACCACGCCACTCGCATCACGCTACGCGCGATACGAAGTATAAAGTATCTAGTAGTTAGTATAAAGTCAAAATGTGCTTCGCACATTTTAGAACTTTTTACTTGTTACTTTCTACTTTTTACTCGTATCACATGCAATGTGATGCGAACGACATCCTCAGTTTCGGTATTATACTTAGCCCCGATAATCTGCGGCGCAAGATCTCTGAATGAGTGAGCTGTTACGCTTTCTTTAAAGGATGGCTGCTTCTAAGCCAACCTCCTCATTGTCTGAGAAATTTCACCTCCTTAAGTGCACTTAGTATAAATTTAGGGACCTTAACTTGAGATCTGGGCTGTTTCCCTTTTGACCGCCGGAGCTTCGCCCCCGGAGTCTAACTGCTACGCTATTAACCTCCAGTATTCGGAGTTTGATAGAGTTGACGAGGTTTCCCCCTATTCAACTCTTCCAGTGCTCTACCCCTGGAAGGAACACGTAACGCTAACCCTAAAGCTATTTCGGAGAGAACCAGCTATTACCAAGTTCGATTGGCTTTTCACCTCTTACCACAAGTCATCCGATGGAATTGCACGACCAACCGGTTCGGGCCTCCCCCTGCATTTCTGCGGGGTTCACCCTGCTCATGGCAAGCTCACTTGGCTTCGGGTCTTATACCACACCTCTTGTCCACCGAAGTGGACGAACGCCCTATTAAGACTCGCTTTCGCTGCGCCTTCGGGGAAGTCCCCTTAAACAAAGGTCTAATATAAACTCGTTGGCTCATTCTTCAATAGGAACGCCATGACGGATGCATCACGCTACGCGCGATACGAAGTATAAAGTATCTAGTAGTTAGTATAAAGTCAAAATGTGCTTCGCACATTTTAGAACTTTTTACTTGTTACTTTCTACTTTTTACTCGTATCACATGCAATGTGATGCGTCCGCTCTGACTCCTTGTAAACATATGGTTTCAGGTTTATTTCAACGCCCTCTCCGGGCTACTTTTCACCTTTCCCTCACGGTACTAGTTCACTATCGATCTGAAAAGATATTTAGCCTTACCGGTTAGTTCCGGCAGATTCCCCCAGGCTATTCATGTCCTGAAGTACTCAAGGATACAAATAAAGAAGTTGTAATATTTTCGTCTACGGGACTATTACCGTCTTGGGTATAGCTTTCCAGCTATTTTGACTAACATTACATTTTGTAACTTCTCTCCTTACGGAAGTTTGTACCTTACAACCCCGTTCAATAAATTGGACAGTTTGGGCTTCTCCCGTTTCGCTCGCCGCTACTCAGGGAATACTTATTAGTTTCTTTTCCTCCGGGTACTGAGATGTTTCACTTCCCCGGGTATACTCTCTGTTTTAAAAACAGAGTATCTCAATTTAAATCGAGATGGGTTTCCCCATTCGGAAACCTTCGGGTCAAAGGTTGCTTGGCACCTTACCGAAGATTATCGCAGCCAGGCCACGTCCTTCATCGCTCTTTTCAGTCTAGGCATCCACCATATGCTCTTACCGCGTCTCCTATTAGGAGACCTATAAATCATTTTGAGTGTTTTTTTTGCTTGATTAAATACAAATTAATTACCTACTGTGCCTATATCGCTTAATTTAAAAAGTTTAAACCAATTAACATGACACGATGTCGTTTTCAAAGTTCTGGGAATTTCTGAATAATCTCCATAGATAGTAAGTCAAATTAAAAAAACAAAAGCAATTAGCTCTTAGTTTTTGTCGTTAAATTTACTTTCTACTTTCCTTTTAACAGTGTTCCCTATTATAGCCAAAAACCAAAAGGTGTCAACCTTTTTGATACCTTTTGGCTCTTTAAATTTGAATGATTTACTTTTAGAGCTTGTTGTCTTAAAAATTAAGCTTATCAATAAGCTTCTCGTGAGAATAATCAAACACATCTCTTACGAATTTGTCACAAATATCTATCCGATATAAAAATTCTTGCGTACTGAAATAAGCATACGAAACTTCTTTCCCCACTTCAGACTCAACAGAATGAAGAGCGTTCTCAATCGCCGTCTTTTTGATCTGATCTCCGACAATCAAGAGATCTACCCTGCTGTCTTCGTTTTGGATAAAAATTCCGGAAACAACCAAAAGTTTTATTTTCCCTGCATTTTTAAATTTGTTTACAATCTCAGCTTTACGCATCGGTTCAGTATTGATCAAAAAATTTCGCAAAGGTTTTAAAAACTTAAAAGAATTGTTCAAACACCACCCCGGCACCCTTTTCTTTTTAACTTTTCCACTTTTTGTTCTGGGGGGAATTTCTTTAAAAAAACTTGTCTTTCTGATCAAGCCTGCTTTCGCAAGCAGCGCGGTCTCTTTGTGAACAAGAGGTATTTTGACTTTACTGCGTCTTACAATATCCGCATTCTCAAAAACACTTTCAGAATTAAGCAAAAAAAGCCGCATAATTTTTACCCGTATTTGTGACCCAAAAAGAATTCCAAATGTATCCATAATCAGCTATTTTACCACTTTGTTACAAAAATTTCCAGAAAAAATAAAAATCGTAGAAACTAAATTCTACGGTTTTTATTTTTTCTTCCAAAAGTGAAAAGGAAGTCTATTTCAATTCTACCTTCCCTCCAGCTTCTTCAATCTTTTTCTTCATCTCTTCCGCTTCTTCTTTCTTTACTCCCTCTTTCAAGACAGAAGGTACACCTTCTACTAGGTCTTTTGCTTCTTTAAGACCTAGTCCGAGAATTTCTTTTACAACTTTCATTGTCGGAATTTTCGCTCCGCCATCTGAGATCAATTCAACATTGAACTCTGTCTTTTCTTCCGCACCACCCTCATCACCTCCGGCAGGACTAGCTACGGCAACAGCTGCCGCTGAAACACCAAATTTCTTTTCCAGAACTTTTACAAGTTCATGAAGTTCAAGAACAGACATTGTTTCAATTTGTTCCACAAGTTTTTTAAATTCTTTGGGAACTTCAACTTCTTCTTCATCTTCTCCTTTTTTTTCTTCCTTCGCCTCGCCAGAGCCTTTGGCGGAGGTGGGTTTTGTTTCAGTTTTAGGTTCCTCTTTTTTTTCTTCCTTTACCTCGCCAGAGCTTTCAGCGTCGGCGGGTTTTGTTTCCACTTCCTTTTCGGTTGGAGCTTCTGTTTGCACAGATGCGTCTTTTTTCTCCTCTACCGCTTCAGTGGTTACATCTTTTTTTTCGTCAACCATAATTGTATATGTGTATAAACTAATAATTTAAATTTTAAGCTTCTTTTGCTTCCGCGATCTGGTCAAGTGCGACAACAAACTGCTGAATCGGACTATTGATCAAATTCACAAACTGAGCGCGGAGCACTTCCATCGGAGGAATTGTGGCAATATTTGTCATTGCTATTTGCCCCATATATTTTCCTTCAAATACACCTCCTAAGATCTGAATGTTCTTTTTATGCTTTTTCTGAAAATTATATATTTCTCGCGCCGGAGCAATCAGATCCTTCCCATAAGCAAGAGCAAGTTCTCCATCAAGCGGAGGTAATTCTCCTTCTATTTTTGAATCTTCAAAAGCGCGTTTTATAATAGTTTTCTTCGCCACAACATAATCCACTTCATTTTCTCTTAATCCACTGCGGAGAGCCGTTGTATTTGCGACAGATAATTTGTGAAAATTAACAAAAATTATTGAAGCTGATTTGTTGATCATTTTGTCTATCTTTTCGTATATTTCTTTTTTCTTTTCTTTTGTAATTGCCATATATTTAGCTTTTGGTTATTAGCTTTTAGCTTTCATCCTCCTCCGCTAAAGCTATGGAGGATGCTGTTTATAGCTTCTACTCATTTCATTCGTAGGCTATAAACGCAAAAAACGGCTAAAGCCGCAGAGTTCACTCCCAAAAAAGGGTTTTCGACCTAGACAGGGCTTATCTCCGTTTTATCTCAGATGCCTATCTTCTACGGACTGTACTTGGTAGTATATGTGTCACACTCAAAAAAGTCAACCTTGTTAGAAGCCGCGTCCTTCGGGACGCGGCTTCTAACAAGGTTAAGTCTTATTTTTATCTGTTTTTCCTTTTATCTATTCAATTTAACGATTCCATTAATAAATACCAGACAGTTTCTTATATATCTGTATTTATAATATCAGCCGCGGCTGTTACTTCTTCAGAATCTTCTGGTGTAAAGTGCTCAACAAGAATAATTCCTAAAAGACCAATAATTATTATACCAATAAATCCTGTGGTAAACTTAAAAAAATTTTTATTAAATAAATGCATTATATAATATAATTACGATCAATTATATTATATGTGATTTTAACCTCTTTTCAAAACCATTTCACCACCTCAAAGGACTATTCCCGAAAGTAATTGTGGATAATGGTTAATATAATATCGAAATGTATTAGTAGTTTCAATTCTCCTTCAACTCTTCAAAAATCTACAAATTCTCAAGGGCTTTGTCCCTAAAATTCTAAGAGTTATCCTTGGAGGAAGATTCCTTACAACAACATTATTTTGACCTTTAAAAGCTAAATTTCTCTGCGAACTTTCCAATTAAAGGTAGTGGTTTTTGTTCTCCTCTGGCAGCGTGCATAATCCCCGTAATTAAAAGACCAAGCATAAAGAAGCCCAAGAGATAAACCAGCCCCCAACCTATAGTAGGAATAAAAAATAGAAGTCTGTCTATCATTGAAACAATTATCGCGACAATGAAAAGCACAAGCCCTTGTTTAACATGATATTTAACAAAAGGATCGTTCTTTGACTCAGTTAATAATGGAACAAAGAAAAGAATATAGGCGATGATTGCCATGCCTGTATTTTTTTCTTCCTTTTGGTTTTCTTCCATAAATTTAAAATAAGTTAATTAAAAAAATCGACCTTTTTATTAAATAATTATAACAAATTTAAAAATTCAATACCATCATTAAAAGTTTGGTTTTATATATAATATTTTTTTTGCTAAAATAGAATAATAGAAAAGTTAAAATAATTAATTAATTGTTCAAAAATATGAAAAAGGGTTCTATAATAGTGATTATTTTAGTAATCGTAGCAATAATAGCTGCGGGCGGTTTTGTGTCTATCAAACTCTTAAAAGAGAGATCTGGACAGGAAACAGGAGAGAAAAATTTCATTGAAACAACCAAGGAATATTTAGAAGAAAAATTATGGAAAAAGAGCGGAATTGAAAAAGAAAGTTTACTGGAAAAATCCAAAGAAGAAATTGTTAAAAAGACCGTAATTAATGCTTGCAAGCAACAATCAGAAATAAAAAACAAAAATGCATGTTTTACAGGACTAGCTGTTTATTATAAAGATCCATCTTTTTGTGAATATATAAATATAGAAGAAGACAGGAGCATATGCCAAAAGAATATAGAAGACTACAAAAAAGCAATAAAAGAAAGAGACGAGGAGTTAGCAAAATTGTCACCGGAAGAGAAAGAGCAATTAGCAGAGTATCAAGATTCTTTAAAACAAATTAGCGAAAAAATGTCTAATATGTCAGAAGAACAAATAAAAAATATGTCAGCGGAAGAATACGTAAGATATATGGAACAAATTTATCAGGAAATAATACCAAACTCCAACTTAGAAACTACGCCAACGTCCGGAGGAAGCGGGATGGGAGGTGGAGGAGGAGTAACTGATGATATATATAGAATAACCGAAGAGAGAGCAAAAGAAATGGAACCTTATGTAAAAGAAGCTGAAGCGCTAAGCGACGATGTAAAGGTAGAATTTACAGCTCTTCTGCACTATGCTACGTATTTTTATGAAACAGAGGGAATGTGGAGCGAGAATGCAAAAGAAGTAATGGAGAGAGTAAATAGAATAGAAGATGAAAATAACATCAGCGAGGAAGCATCTCAAATAATTGCAGTAGCAGTTGCAGATGACCCGGTATTGCAATCAAGAGTTGACGAACGTTATAATGAATTGCTGAAACAAGGGCTGTAAAATGAAAATTAAAAAACTTTCTTGCTAAGATGGACAAATTTCATCAGTTCGGTCAAGTACCCGAATCCCTAAATTCATACCCAAAAGATCATCGTCTTTCATTACTTCCGAATAAAGTTTGTATTCTTCTGTAGTAACACCGAATTCATCATTTACCCACTTTGACCATTCATCTAACCATTTCATATAAGCCTCAAAGTCTGATGACCCTGCTAAAACATGGCACTGTGTTTGTGCTGATATTTCTACATATAAAGCTTCGTCCATCTTTCCTATTTTCCCTTGCATTGCATTCCATCCTTCAGAAAACTCCTTTTCTGCCTCTAAACATTTTTTCTTTGTAGTTATATTTTCGCCACCCATTGAGTCATCAGTAATTTCTATATAATTACAAAGTTCGGAATCTCTAAAATGGACAGCTGCTTGATGAAAACAAGCATCTTTCAAATATAGAGGAGTTTCAAACATCATTTCATTAGCCTGCTGCTGACAATATTCAACCATTTCTTTTTGGCTTATATCTTCTATATTCTTATCCGTAACAGGATTATTATAATATTCGCTGCCACCTGTTTCTTCTCCTGTTTCTTCATCTTCTTTAAATATATTTGGTAAAATCCCTGAGGTGTCTTGTTCTGGCGTTCCCTGTGTTCCCAATATTCCACTCTCAAGTAATTTATAATACTCCTCTATCTTTTTCTTTGGTACACTCCTTCTTTGTCTCGGAATCTTTAATCCTCTTACAAAGACCGGCATCCCGATAATAAAAAGCTCCCATAGAATAACAGTCATCTTTTGATTCCGGGTCAGATTCTTCACAACTCTTAATCCATTCATTTTTACTCATTATTTCTTCCCCTTGTTCTTTAGCCATATTCATCAAACTTTTTCCATTCACAGAGTCAGATGGGTTTCCACCTAGAAATTTTACTGCCAAGAAACCGACAACAACTACAGCTATTAAAATAATTACGATTTGTAAAGCTTTTTTCATAGATTTATTTTTTAACTATTGGTTATTTAAATTTCTTGATCTTTTAATGAGTCCTTAAAATCCTTATTTAAAAGAATCTGAAGATTTAAAAGGATCTGAAGGGAACGTAATAGTAACGTCGGTATATCCAGCATAATCACTGCCAGCAAGACCAACTTGAACAACTATTTCTTGTCCTCCTCTTTCTAATGCCTGATCAATAAACCTATAAGATTCGTTATATTCATCCGCTGCCTCAACGGTGAGACTTGATTCCCAACCATTTGCCGGCAATTGAACTTCATAAAAATCCATAACTTCCTTGGCACTGCCCGGGGCATCATACATAATATAAAAGCCGGCATCTGGATATCCCGGTATTGTTCCATACATACTTCTAACCGAACCTGGGTATCTGGGGACACTTGGCAAGTCTTTCCCCTGTACATCCGCGGTTGGTTTATCCTCTGACTGTTCATCTTCTCCCACTGATTGTCCGCTTTCACCTCCGGATAAGCTATCCAAGATCCCCTCTTCTTCGACTGTTTGGACTACTTTCAAACCCAAGATAACCACCAATTCCTAAGATTCCCAAAGCCAAAATTATTGCTAATATAATAATTAAGACAATTGTTTTTTTCTTCATAGTTTTAAAAAATTAAAATAAATATAATGACTTTTTATGTTTACTATTAATTTATAATAGTATAATTTTCAAAAACTTTATCAATCTTATTTGGACATAACCCAAATAACGGGTATTAAACCTTTGAGCTTGCTCTGGACTTAACCTCTCCACCGCCTGCCTGCCGGTAGGCAGGTTAGAAAATAAGAAGTGTCCTTATGGTGAAGCGTAATTTTTACACCCACGGGACATTTTGCATTCCGCTCGCTCTACGTCGCTAACAAAGAATCTTGCTTATTATAATTGATCCATTCATCAATAAAATCCTCAAAATCCTCAAAATATTCCGGAAAAGCTTCTTTGTTCAAGATCAGTTTTTCTTCCCTGTCTTCTCCGAGATAATCAACATAGCTTGAATACTTGTACTCTTTAAGATATTTTTTAACACGAGCCATATCAGCAACTCCGACCTCTCTCCATTTCGGTTCTATCAGCTTCACTGGATTTAGATGACTATACGCAAATAAATACTTAAGATAGTTGTCTTTGTCCGCGTGTTCCGCTTTAAATCTCCCTTCCCACAAAGACCCTGTTCGTTCGTATTTCTTGTTAAAATACATTGAATAGCCTGTCAAAAGCTTACTCATAAATTTTGTAATTCCACCCTCTATTTTTTCATGCAACAATAAATGAAAATGATTTGGCATGAGACAATATACACCAATATCAACCAAGATGTCTGCGTCTTCTTTTTTAATATCTTTTACGATTTGATCCAAGGACCGCCCTTGGATATATTGCGGAAAGATATTTTTGATTACAACAGGATTTGTAGTATTACAAGCCAACAATAAGAACGTAAACCTTTTTCTATCTTGTTCATTTAAAAATATCTCCATCTTACTGTTCCCCCTGTTATAGATATGATAAAATTCCTCAATTGAAAATCTAAACTTACGTTCCATTAATTCATTATAACAGCCACACCAAAATCATCCAAGGACCGCCCTTGGACAACATGCGGTCCAAGGGCATTGGTGGAATTTTGGTAACACAAAACCCCCTGATTCCGTGAGGAATGAGGGGGTTTGTGTTTAACCAATGCTTTGAATTTACTGTTTTTTTGTTTGTCCGGCTAGAGTTTTAAAACTTTAGTTTTAAAAATTTCTAGTTACAGCTAAACGTTTCAGCAAATTTCGACCGAAGCGTCGGTTAGGATGTTTGGTTTAACGAATATGTGTTCGTATTACCTATCTAGACTAGCAAACAACTTGTTTGTTTATCTTGACTATCCAGACTAGTTATCAATTGTTGATGTGTTAGTTGGGAAGTCATATACAGATGTTGCATCGATAGCAGTAGAGTTGTCTCCAGCTACATCAAACCATTGTACAAGAGAAGTTGAACCAAGAGATGTTGTAAGAGCATCTGTACCTGCAGTAGCAACATTAGCTGCTGTTACGTATATTTCAAATGTCTTACTTGTTCCAGCTGAAATATTGTATGCGCTTGCAAGATCAGCACCAAACACAATTGTGCTTGTTCCTGTTCCTCCAGCTGCAACTGCGTATGCATTATTGTGAATCGTTGATATGGCAGCACCGTCAACCTTAACAACAATTTCATCAGCTACTGGAACTGTCGACGAACCAACAGTAACACCACCTGTTGATGTAATAGAGATTGGAAGTGATCCAAGCTTGATATTACCTTTAGAATCAGCTGTTACTGTAACTTCAGCTACCTTAACTTGTCCTGAGATCAAGTTAACTTCAGAATCCATATTTGCTACAGAGAATACTGGTTTAGAACCAACCATAACCATTGTAGGCGCTGCTACTGAAGTTGTAGTAGCTGTCTGTCCGTTTCCACCATCATATTTAACATATGTAAGTACGATTGCGGAAGTAGTTGTTGAAGTGATACCACCTGTACCAACATCAGAGTAATTAACTTTAGCTTCTACGTCTGTTCCTGAAATACCAGCTGGTACGTCAATATTAAGCCCTGTTAGGTAAGCAGTAGTTCCAATAACAGAAGCTGTTTTACCACCTGCTGTTACAGAAGTTACTGTACTAGTACCTGTTACAGTAAATTTAAGTTCTTTAATAGTAGAATCACCACCTGTTGAAAGAACATTGAATACTGCAGTTGAACCGTCAGATGCACCACCAGCTGCAGCAACAAGCTGAGCTACAGTAGAAGCTGATGTTACAAGTGTTGGATCACTTGGCATGCTACCCGCTACTACTGTAATAGTCTGTCCAACTTTAACACCACTAGTACTAGATATACCACTGGTTACACCAACATATGTAACATTAAGAGTAGTACTTGCCGTACCAGTCGCGCTCCCCGTATTAGCGAAGATATCAACAGTTCGTGTTTCTCCCGGCGCTAAGACAAAGTCTGTTGAGAAAGTATTTGTCGCTGCCGGTTGAACAGGATTTGAAGTTTCTGAAGTTGTCAAAGCAGAGAAGTCTGTCAAAGCCATAGTAACTACATTCATGGCTACAGAAAGAGTCGTAACCCGAACACTCTCTGATGAACTTTGGTTCTGAAGTACGTATGAACCGATCTTAACACCGGCTGTGCTAGGACTAACACTCTGGTTTGAATAACCTGTGTTCTTTGAAGCAGCAAGTGTTCCAGTCTGCATAGTAAGATTTGTTCCATCTACAGCAGCTGTTGGAAAATCAAGAGTAGCGTAAGAATTTTGTCCCTGCGCGTTTGAGCTTCCAGCGTTAAGCGTTACATCAACTGTACCAGCTGTGTAATTTGTACTTGATGTTGCATTTCTAAGATCGGCGCGAACCTCAAGAGTACTATCAACTCCAGCCGGAATGATCAATTGTGATCCGAGTTGGAAAGTCATTGCACCAGATGCCCATGAAGCCGATGAACCAATTTGTGAACCGTTGAAATACAAGGTCACATTCTGAAGTCCTCCTTCATAAGGAGTAGTGGCTGTTGGAAATGATGGAGTTAAAGAAAGACTTGAAACCTTAACGTCTTCTCCATAAGCATGAGTGGTATATTTACCAATAGTAACACCTGTTGCTCCACCGGTAACATTTGTAAGTGACTTAAAGGTAACATCTTCCGCAACAGTTACTGAACCTGTATTGATACTAACAGTACCGGCGTTTCGAGGTAATGTTCCTGAACCTGTAACAGTAACAGCAATGTTTACACCCATTTGTCCGTCTGTAAGTGTGAGGTCAGCAGCTTGTTGTAGTGAAAGCTGTATAGTTCGGTTTGATCCTTTTTCTATAGTAGCACGCACGTCAACTAGGTGTGAACCTGTTGCAAGAGTAAGTGGAGCCGCTGACATGTCAAAAGAAATGTAGCTTACACCACCAATTGATATAACTGAAGCAAGAACACCTTGATCAACGCCATCAACATATAATTTGATGTCTGAAAGCGCGTCCGAAGGAGCTGATCCGATCATTCGGAAATTTGCTCCGGAGAAAGTAAGCGCTCGTGTGTTTACTTGGAGAGACTGTGACCAGAATGTGTATCCTGATGTTCCAGCATTTACAGTTGCTGTATCATCAACTGCAGGACTGTTAGCACCGCTCAAAGCAGCGCTGGCAAGTGTACCGGAAGCGAACTGCATTGTTCCACCGGAAACGTTTGCTTCGCTCACTACACCATCAGCTGTAAAGCTGGTAAGTGTCGCAACGATTGTTGCTTGGTCTGTTGTAGGAGTCGCCTTAACATCTGCTTTTACAGTGATCACTCGTGATCCGGTAACAGCAAGATTAAGACCGCTCATTGTAAGAGTACTGTTTGTGTTGAAAGAGTATCCATCAGTAAGACGAGTATCTCCATCATATAGATACACGCTTGTAAGCGCGTTCTGGTCTGAAATACCTGAACGAGTCAATGTTACAGATTCAAGTGTTCCAGTGCCTTTGAATTCAAAAGCTGCAATAGTAGCTGCTGATTGAAGTCCGATCAATGCTCCTCCTGTAGGATTTGAAGTCGCAGCAGAAACTGAAACAGGACCTGTTGCTACATCGTCACCGGTAGTGTCATCAGCAGTATCGTCTGCTGCTTCTGTAACAGCACCTACTACATTTAATGTGCTACCAGTAGCTTTATCCACGTCAACATCTATTTCAAAAGATGCACCTGTGGTAACAACGGTAATAACATTACCATCGCTTGAAGCAGAGAAATTAGCGCAGTTATCAAACTTAGTGGTAAGAGAATCTGTCAAACTGTTCAAAGTAACTCCGGCAGGAGCACTTAAAACATCTGCAGCACATTGAACAACGTTTTCTGCATCTGTAAGAGTGATATAAACGTAATCACTTGCAACCGGAGTTCCACTAAGTGTGAAAGTGGCAGCTGTGCCAAATCCGGTAACATCAGCTGTGTCGTCAGCAGGTTCACATACTGACAATTCGTTCAACTTGGCAAGTGACATTGAGCCAACGTAACCTGTTCCGGCTGTTAGACCGATCGGGGTTAGAACGTCAGGCGCGTATAGGTTCTGGAATTTAATGACAGCAGCTTTAGTTAGTGAGCCAAAGTATTCTGACTCTTCCCCTGCTGAACCGATACCTGTTGCGGCAACTTGCGTCGCGACATCAGTGTTAAGAAGTACCTGCAATGCTTTTACATCCGCCCCTGTGTCACCTACCGAAAGGCTACGAGAGAAAGTGTAAGGTGTGCAAGTTCCTGTAGTTCCACCTGTTCCAGGTGTCGCTTCTCCTTTGAGACTTGCCTCAACGTTATTAATTGTAGCTTGATCAACATCAAACGCAGCAATGAAACCAAGGATTGCATCAATTTGTGCTTGCGTAAGCCCAGCAGCTGCAACTGACTGCGCTGTCAATGTGAAAGCGGCAGCAAGTCCAACAACAGTAGCTAGAACTTTTGCTTTTTTTGATTTTTTAAATATATTCATAATTTGTATTTTTTGCGCGTGTCTTTTATTAGTAAATGAATTCGACACGAACAATGTTTTAATAATTTTCATTAAGCCTTTTGCATAAAAACGCAAAATGCAAAATGATGGATCTAATAAATATTTAGAACTCAAGAAAAAATATTTTATTTTCTCTCAAGTTTTTATCGACCTTTTTTATTTTAACTAACTACCAGACTTGCCGTGTAATTAATTCCCAACTATTCTACTCTACCCAAGATAATATAATCCATTTTGGAAAAATGTTATGAAACTAATTACACAGCAAGTCTGTTATTTCTACGACCTTAATAATTTTTGCAAAAAATTGCAAAGGAAAAAGATCGAAACCAGAAATATATGTAGCCAATATGCTATAACACACATTTGATACATTTAAATCTACCATAAAATAGTAGATCTATTGATACATTTAAATCTACCATAAAATAGTAGATCTATTATTCTGTTTTCAATGTCCTTTCCTTTTTGTCGGATAACAACACGACGTCAAATCATGTCATCATTTTTGTTTTGTTTATATATGAAAATTACACATACGACAAACCGACACGACGCAAAACCTCTCTGCGACTTGCCCTTTAATAATTATATTCATTACAGGAAGAACCTGCAAAAAATATTTAAGGAAAAATGTGGATAACTATATATAACTGAAAGGAACGCCATAAAGCGCATCTCTCTAAAACAGTTATTCTGTCTTTTTCCACTAACAGCCAATGATACACTTGGGTCACTAGATGTCAATTTAGAATAGTCGTCAAGGTTCCGCTTCCACTAACGTATATAGCGGGGATTTTGTAAAACGTTACAAAAAAATTCCTACCAAGATTGCACCATAAAGGTACTTCTTGATTACTAAGTCGTTTCACTCTTGCTAGTTTTACCAAGGTCGCATCTTTCCCGTCGCTAAACGCTCCTCCGGAAGGTTCGACCTTGGTAAAAATTTGAAACAGATATTATAAAAGACAAACTTATTCCGTAGCTTAAACAAGAGAATATTTACTCCATCGACGTTCACCTGTCTTTTTTAAAATTCCCAAATGAAGCATAGAAACAAGCTCTCTTTGAATTGTTTTTTCGCTACAGTCGGTAATCTTTAAAGAGATGTC
>CAYPRS010000007.1:0-4525 GCA_964413235.1 uncultured Candidatus Saccharibacteria bacterium
GATAAAAACACAAAGAATAATACAATTATTGTTTCACACAAAAAAAATGATTCTCTTTCTCGTGAAAAAAAAGAGATAACCATTACAAACACAAATTGGATAAAAGGAGAACCTCCCAAGAATTGTTTGTCGGCGCGAATAAGATATCGCCAACCATTGCAAAAATGTATTATTAAGAATAAAGATGATAAATTTGTTCTTAAATTTGATAAACCGCAAATCGTTGATAGCGGTCAATCCGCGGTTTTATATAATGATTCACTCTGTTTGGGTGGGGGGATAATTGAGGTATAATAATGGAACTGTTATTAAACAAGTTATGACAAAATTACAAGAAGGTATTGAAATTATAAAAGCGGATGGAACAAAACAAATCTTTTCCGAAAGAAAACTTATGCGTTCGTTGCGGCGCAGTGGCGCTTCGGTTAATGTTGCAAAAAATATTGCCACACAGATAACGCGGGAGATTACCGCCGGAATGCATACCAGAGATATTTATCGGAGCGCGTTCCGGCTTCTCAGACAAGGAGACACGAGACCTGTCGCGTTTAGGTATAATTTACGTAACGCGATCATGGAGCTTGGTCCGGACGGATTTGCTTTTGAGAAATTTATAGGTAAGATATTTAAAAAACTCGGATATAAAACACGAGTAGGTGTAATGATTCGCGGGTGGTGTATTGATCATGAAGTGGATGTTTCCGCAAAAAAAGATGATACACATATTCTTGTTGAATGTAAATTTCACAACAGAACTGGAATTAAAACGGATCTGAAAGTTGCTCTTTATGTAAAAGAAAGATTTGATGACATTGAAAAAAAATACAAGGGTGATAATCGGGGTGGCAACCATTATTGCAACGGCTGGTTGGTTACAAATACAAAATTAACAACCAAAGCTATTCAATACAGCAAATGCGCAGGTTTATATGTTGTTGGTTGGGGATATCCTCGAAAAGGAAATTTGGAAGATCTTATTTTAGAAACCAAGATACATCCTATAACCGCGCTGACCACTCTTTCGTCTCAGCAAAAAAGACAGTTGCTTGAAAAAAAAATAGTGTTATGTCGTGATCTTAGTAACGTAAAAATTTTACGAGAGATAGGTTTGTCTGAAAAAAAGATTGATACTGTCTTGCGTGAAGTTGAAGAAATTTATAAACTTCACCAGTAAAGAGACTGTTGTCCACTTTTTATGTTGGCACTGTTTGCGGGTTGTTGTTATTATTAAATGACGCATTATTAGTTTTTACTGTAATTTTTGCATAATGGAACCATTTTTAATCACAAACACAGATGTTATTATTCGTCTTGTTTTATCAATGTTTTTAGGTTGTTTGGTCGGCAGTGAAAGATTATTTGCCGGTAAAACCGCCGGAATGCGGACTTATGCGCTGGTCAGTTTAGGGGCAACTGTTTATGTTGTGGTTTCACTTCTTGTCACCAGTCAATATTTACATATCGTTAATTTTGATCCCCTGCGCATGGCATCACAAGTCGTGGTTGGTGTGGGTTTCCTGGGTGCCGGTCTTATTATTTTTAAAGATTCTAAACTAAACGGTTTAACGACCGCGGCTGGATTATGGCTCTCGGCGGCGGTTGGAGTAGCGGTTGGATACGGACTTTTTGAAGTGGCAATTTTAGCGTCGGTTTTAACACTTTTTATTTTTGTTGTGTTAGGCTTTCTAAAAAAGAAATTACAAAAAATGCCCTCGCTGCATTTTCCGGATGAACACAGAACGACAGATGAAGATGATGAAATGTGATCTAAGAGCCCATTCATAATTTTCATTCCGGCCAAAAATCTGAAATTTCGCCTTGAAAGCAAGATTATGAACAAGACTTTTGGGTATTTAATTGATGAGCTATCTGTGATATTATTCTGGTGATGAAAACTAATTTCTTTTTTACTGTTCAGAGGACTGTAATCCGCTTTTTTTTTATTTTTACAGTGTCTATTTTTGGCGTGTGTTTGGCGCAAACAGCTATTGCCGCTACAGAGGATGCGCTCCTCCCAAGACAACCAACGCAAACTATCTATACGGAAGAACAGTTGCAAGACCTCATGGGTCCGTCGGTTGTTAGAATCATTCAGCACGTAGAAGGAAAGGCTCAAATACCGTCATTTGTTATTGATATTAAAGATCGTACAATCTCTCTTGATAATGGAGACCCTATTGTTTTTGACGATATCAACGAAAACATTATCGGAACAGGTTTCATTGTAAGTCCTGATGGACACATTCTTACTAATGCTCATCTTGTATCTGATCTTACGAGTAAACTGGCAATTATTACTCCATATGTCCAAACTGCCGTGCAAGAGGCTGAAGATGTCGTCAGTGAAAGTATTGAGGATGATATGGCTTTTGGTCTGGATATCCTTGATTTTGTTATTGAGAACAGCACTTTTGAACTTACCAAAAAAATTATTGTTATAGATCCGAGATTAGGTATTAAAGAAAACAGCGAAGAAAATAATGAGAATAACCTTTTTGATATAACAGAAATTGGTCTGCCTGCTGAGGTTTTGTATGTTAACGATGATTTTTATAAAGGAAACAATAATCTCGCTGTAATAAAAATTGAAGAAAAAAATAACACATCCGTCTTTGTATCAAATAAAATTATTAGTACGGCAGAAGATAAATTTTATGCTTTCAATACTCCCAATAACTATGATTTTCACAGCGCTTATGATCTGGAAATAAAAAATTTTTTGCTAACGGACAAAACAAATAATGGTGTATTATATACAGACTTACTATTTTACAATCAAGCAAGCGGGGGACCAATTTTTAATGCATCAGGTGAGATTGTCGGGATTTTAACGTTTGAAGGACAAGCCGGTGGATTATCTGATACACCGGTTCAAATGTTAATTATTCCCAATAACATCATTCAGACCACGTTGGATAAAGCGGGGGTTATGAATGTCGCGGGAACATATGCGACACATTTTAAAAAAGGAATTGAATATATAAATACCGAACGTTGCGATGACGCTGATCGTGAATTTAAAATAGCGCTTTTAGGCGGAACACCTTTTGTAGAAACTACAGTTTTTGATCGTTACTTAACTGAATGTTCCGAAGCATACAAAAGATCAGAAGATTCCCAAAAAGGAATTTCAGGACTTTTAAATATGATTCAGGAAAGATCCGCGTCTTTGGATCTCTTGGACTGGATCATTATTGTATTGTTATTGCTTCTAGGTATTACTTTGTTAGTAATTTTTATTATGGCGATTGGCAAAATTCGTAAGAAAAAAGAGGAGCCATATAAACCATCCAAAGACAACCGCAGTGAAGAAGTGCAAAGAGCGAGAAGAGCTCCATTGTCTGAAGTATTGCCGAAACAAGTAAAAGAAGTTTCTGCTCGTCCGGTTGGAAGTGATGTGGTTGTTTTGTCTCCCGATAAGACTTTTTCCCATATAGTTTCTCAAAACAGTACACCAAAACAAAAGACTGTTCTTGAAATAAAAGCTGACGACAAGAGGAGTAATATACCACAGAACCTAAAAGGAACACAAAACAATACCTCCTCATCATCTGAATTTCTGCGAACGATTTCGAAAGAGGACCAAGAGCAACTAGCAGAACTATGGCCGAAAAAATACAATATCAATAAAACCAACAGCATAATTAGCGTAGAGAAGACATCTGAAAAAAAATTATCTGAAAAAACATCAAACGCAAATTCGGTATTTACGAAATATATTCAAGAAATGCACGGGCTTGGATTTAGTAATGAAGATATTCGTCGGGAACTTGAGGGTGCCGAATGGAAACTGGAAGATATTGACGCCGCTTTCAATAAAATCAAAAGTGGAGAGTAATCTGAAGATTAATAATAAAATTAATGATAAAAAATAATATATGATTCTTCTTATAAAAATATCGCGTGAGGGACTAAGTAAAGGTGATGAAAAGTACACCGAATCCGTACTTGAATCCATTTCAGAACAAATAAAAACACTTTTGGCTGAAGGGCACAAAATATCCATGGTGGTTGGCGGCGGGAACCTTTTTCGTGGCAGGGATCTTTCCGGAACACTAAATATCAATCGTGCTACGGCGGATTATATCGGTATGTTGGCAACAGTGCAAAACGCTTTGGTAGTGCGTGATTTTTTTGAAAGCAAAGACATAGCGGCTCGCGTGTCTTCTTCAATCGCTATGCCTCAAGTATGTGAAGAATATATTCCAAAACGCATTACACGACATATGGAAAAAGGACGAGTGGTTATTTTTGCCGCCGGTCTCGGCGTACCATATTTTTCAACCGATTCTTGCGCTGTACATAGAGCACTTGAGATGCAGGCGGATCTGCTTGTGATGGCTAAAAATGGCGTTGACGGTCTTTATTCGGCGGATCCAAAAAAAGATTCTTCGGCAAAATTTATCAAGCAAATTACAGCTACTCAAGTTATAGAACAAGATCTTAAAGTCGCTGATCTCTCAGCGATGGGCTTGGCAAAAGAAAATGGGCTTACTATAAAGATTGTATCCAGCGATCAGATCAA
>CAYPRS010000007.1:4625-13386 GCA_964413235.1 uncultured Candidatus Saccharibacteria bacterium
TTTTTTTCTTGAAAAAATTTGCTAAAAACCGTACTATATATTGATGCGATCAGATAAAGTAAGAAAAAAATATTTAGACTTTTTTAAAAAACAAGGGCATGCTGTCGTCCCTTCGTCTTCTCTTGTCCCGGAAAATGATCCGACCACACTTTTTACGGGCTCCGGTATGCAGCCGATGCTCCCGTTTCTTCTAGGAGGAGATCATCCTTTGGGAACACGCGTGGCGAATTCACAAAAATGTTTTCGCGCGGAAGACATTGAAGAAGTGGGCGACAATCGCCATACGACTTTTTTTGAAATGTTGGGTAATTGGTCTTTTGGGGATTATTTTAACCAAGAACAACTGCCGTGGATATTTAAATTTTTAACGGAAGAGGTTGGGCTTGATCCGAACAGATTTTATGTTACGGTATTTTCCGGTGATGAAAAAAACGGTCTTCCGCGGGATACGGAGTCCGCCATGATCTGGAAGAAATTATTTGCCAAAAAAGGAATAGAAGCGAAAGAAGTTAAGATCGGATCCGAAGAGCACGGCGGGGAAGTTGGTATGCAAGGAGGGCGAATCTTTTATTACGACGAAAAAAAGAATTGGTGGAGCCGTGCCGGCGTGCCGGAGAATATGCCTGCCGGAGAGCCGGGTGGACCTGACTCGGAAATGTTTTATGATTTTGGAACACCGCATGATAAAAAATATGGAGAACATTGTCATCCAAATTGCGATTGTGGGCGTTTTATGGAGATAGGAAACAATGTGTTCATGAAATATAAAAAAAAGTCTGACGGAACTTTTGAAGAATTGCCTAAAAAGAATGTTGATTTTGGCGGAGGACTGGAGAGGATCACGGCGGCGGCAAATAACAATTCTGACATATTTCAGATTGACACACTCGGCGCGATCATAAAAGAAATTGAAACTTTATCGGGTAAGTCATATTCCGATGAACAATATACAAAGTCATTCAGGATAATTGCCGATCATTTGCGCGGAGCAGTGTTTATGATTGGGGATGGTGTTGTTCCGTCTAACACCGAAGCGGGCTACTTTACACGGCGACTGTTGCGTAGGGCGGTGCGGCATATGGATTTGATCGGTATGAAAGAAAACACACTTTCTGCTCTTGTGTCGGTTATTGTGGAAAAATACAAAGAGCAATATCCTAATCTTTTAGAAAAATTGTCTATTGTCGAAAATGAGATTGAAGGGGAAGAAAAGAAATTTAGGAAAACTCTTCAGAATGGACTTAAGAAGCTTGATCGTTCAACTCCACGTTTTGGTAAGTCGGTATCGCTTGAAATTACTGGTGAAGATTTTTTTAATCTATTTCAAACATATGGTTTTCCTGTTGAAATGGCAATTGAAGAAATAAAAAGGCGGGGGTTTCCGGTAGACGAAAAAACTATGATTAAGGCGTTTAAACGTGAAATGAAAAAACACCAAGAACTTTCTCGTACAGCAAGTGCAGGCAAGTTCAAAGGCGGTCTTGCGGATTCTTCCGAAGAAACCACAAAACTTCATACCGCGGCACACTTGCTTTTAGAATCGTTGCGTAGAGTGCTCGGCGATCATGTTCACCAAAAGGGAAGTAATATTACGGCGGAGCGCCTGCGGCTTGATTTTTCATATTCAGAGAAAATGACCGATGATCAGAAAAAACAAGTGGAAGATATGGTGAACGACGCTATTAAAAAAGAATATCCTATTGTCTGCCAAGAAATGACGGTTGATGAAGCGAAAAAATACGGTGCGGAAGGAGTTTTTGAGTCCAAGTATGGAGAAAAAGTAAAAGTTTATTCTATTGGCTCAGATGATGATATATATAGCAAAGAGATCTGTGGCGGACCGCACGTGAAAAATACTAGCGAGCTCGGACACTTTAGCATCAAAAAAGAAAAAGCGTCATCGGCGGGTGTGCGACGTATTAAAGCTGTGCTGGAATGATTTGAATAAAATATTTTTCTATTTTCCACTTTCTGTTTTATAATTTCTCTAGTATTCTCACAAAACATATCTTATAATACTTATATATGAAACTGAAAGATTTTTCGTACAAACTTAAAGATGGACTTGTGGTAATTATAGACATTGGATCCGGCAGTGTCGGCGGTGCCCTAGTTTCTTTAAATAGAGATCAAAAACCAAAAATTTTGTTTAGAGTTCGCAAACCGATCGTTTTTCAAAATAAATTTAAATTTGAAAGATTTCTTTCGGCTATGTTGCTTGCGACGGATCATGTTTTGGAAGAACTCAACAAAGCCAGTTCGGAAAGACCTCAACAAGCCTTTTGCATTTTGGCGGCGCCATGGTATGTCTCCCAGTCAAGAATTGCCAGGTTTGAAGACAAAAAAACATTTGTTGTAACAGAAAAAAAAGTTAACGATCTTATCATGAGCGAGATTGATAATTTAAAGAAAAAATTTAACGAGCATTATAAAAATTTTACGGAAAGTAAGGCGGAGATCATAGAAGTCGAGAATATTCATATGAAACTCAATGGATACGAAACCAACTCACCTTATGGTAAAAAAACAAAAAAACTTGAAGCATACTTATATATAAGTATGAGTGCCGATCAAGTATTACGATCTCTGCGGCAAAAAGTACGTAAAACGTTCGGGCTGGACAATGTTTTTTTCAACTCATTTTCTCTGGCGGCGTTTGATACAATTCGAGATATATATTCCGAAAAACAAAATTTTATATTTATTGATATTGGCGGTGAGATGACGGATGTATCTGTAACACGTGATGGAATATTGGTTGAGACTTTGTCTTTTCCTCTGGGAAGAAATTTTTTATTAAGAACTATTGCCAACGAATTACAAACAGTGAAGGAAGAAGCTTTTTCATTGTTTAATTTGTATATGGAAAAAAAGACAAGCGATACCTATCCTCGTAAAATGAAAAATGCTCTTGCATATGTTGAAAAAGAATGGAGTGAAGCATTTCATAAAACTCTTGGATCTTTAGCCTCTCGTGTTAGCTTACCCGGATATATTTTTGTAATCGCGGATATTCCATTTGGCAAATGGTTTTCGGAAGTAATCAAAAACAAAGGATCTGGAGACATTATTCTCATGGGTGGAGAAATTGAAATTACACTTATTAACCCGCTTGTCCTTAATAAATTTGTAATTTCCAACATGAAAACATCTGTAGATACATTTATTATTACGGAAGCATTATTTATTGATAAACTGCTTAAGAGTAAAATTTAGAAAGGGACCATATAAACTTCTTTGTTTTAGCCATTTTTTTGGGTATATTATTATTTTAATTTTTTTGATATAATTATTTTATTAGCGACGTAGAGCGAGAGCAGTGGAAAAGTGGAGCAAATCATACTTTTACATTCCCGAGCCGAGGAGTTAATGTCGGATAAATATCCGTTATATGTTATTTAAAGTTACAAGATATACAAAACTTGTTTCGTAAAAAGATTATCATTTTTTAGTTTTAGCATTATAATGTCAAAAAAAGTTTTACAAGATATAAATACTCGTAATACCAACATAAAAGAAGAAGGTTTTAAACGAAAATGGAATTATGGGAACAGTGATTCCGGTATTATAGAGAGAGAGCAATCAAGCTCAACTAATAAAGCGTCTGAAACTATGTATAGCACAAACAACAAGGGAAATAAGATTTTAGGTTTTTCTAAAAAGATATGGGCAGTAATTGTAATACTTGTTGCTATTATCCTGTTCTTTGTAATGGGGTCAATGTTTACAACTGCTACGGTAAAAATTGTTTTGTCTCAGCAAACAACTTCCATTAACGATACTTTTTCTACTACGCGTGGAACTAATTCAGAAAATATATTACCTTATCAAATAGTGAAGCTTCAAAAAAAAGTAACCAGGGATGTACAGCCGACAGGTGAAGAGATGGTAGAGAGAAAAGCTTCCGGACAAATCGTTGTATATAATAAATATAGTACGGAAGGTCAAAAATTGATCGTTAATACTCGTTTTGAAGCGCCAGATGGTAAAATTTATCGTATTGATAAGTCTGTTGTTGTTCCCGGAGCAAAAGGTTCGGGAGATGATATGATACCGGGCAGTATTGAAGTTACTGTTTATGCAGACAAAGTAGGTGAAGAATATAATATTGACTTGGTTGATTTTACTATCCCCGGACTTAAAGATACTCCACTTTACGATGGTTTTTTTGCCAGATCAAAAACAGAAATGAAAGGAGGATATAATGGTATGTTAAGATCCGCGTCCGAAGAAGATATCAAAAACACAACACTTGCTCTTCAAGAAGAATTGCGAGATTTACTTCAAAAAGAAATAAACTCTACTATTGGAGAAGATAATATTTTTTATGAGGATGCGGTATTTATTGATTTCACGACAAATATTCCCACAGAAGTATCTGCCAACGGTATGTTGAATGTAGAAGAAACAGAACTTTTGCAAATTGTCGTTTTTGATAAAAAAGAATTAAGTAGTGAGATTGCCAAAAAAAGTTTAAGTTCATATGATGGCAGTGTTGTGCTTGTGCAAAATCTTGATGAAATGAATTTTGTTTTTGAAAACAAGGAAGAGTTTGATCCGGCAGTGAATAAGTCATTTGAATTTGTTTTGTCCGGAACACCACATATCGTTTGGGAGATTGACAAAGTTGCTTTTAAAAATGATCTAGCTGGTCTATCTAAAGATTCAATTTCTACCATTATTCAAAATTATTCAAGTGTCCGGAAAATTGAAGCGAAGATTAAACCGTTTTGGAAACAATCTGTTGCGAATAATCCTGACGCGATAATATTAGAAGAGACTTTGGAGTAAGGGTTCGTTCAAGTCAATCTGACTTAAAGCTGAACGAAATTAAAGAAGTTATTGGGGATTTTTTTAAGAATATCTTCTATGGTTGACCTTCACATCTTTTCATAAAGGTGTGGGGGTCAACCCCGTTAGAGGATATCCTCTAACGGGGTTGACTTTATTATCAAATTTGTTTAATATACGCAGTACACAATGGAAGGAAATAAAGAACAAGACAAACTTGTTACAGGAACTGTAATTGAAGCATTGCCGAACACAATGTTTAGGATAAAGTTTGAAGATCAAGAAGAACTTAAGATCGCGTATCTTGCGGGGAAAATGCGTAGATTTCGGATCAAGGTTCTTATTGGAGATAAAGTTTCTGTTCGTCTTGATCCATATGGTGGTAAAGGGAGGATTGAACGCAGATTATAGAAAGAAGAGTTTATAATAATGTCCACAAATATTATTGCCATTTATAATTTATTACATTGCTCAAAGTGAGCAATTTGTTTATGAAAGTAAAAGCATCTGTAAAAAAAATTTGTCCAAAATGTAAAACAGTACGAAGAAAGGGTCGTGTGTATATTATCTGTTCCGGAAATCCGCGACATAAACAAAGACAAGGCTAAATTAAATTGACGATCTATATAAAAATATGAGAATTTTAGGAATTAACATACCAGAAAATAAAAGATTAGAAATTGGGCTTACTGCCGTTTATGGCATCGGACGACCAAGAGCTCATAAGATCCTTAAAGAAGTTGGTGTTGATTGTGGTTTAAAACCAAATAAGCTCTCTTCTAAAGATGAAGCTAAAATAAGATCTCTTGTTGAAGATTCTGAATTAAAAGTTGAAGGAGATCTGAAGCGAGAAATTTCAATGAACATTAAACGTTTGAAAGATATTCGAGCGAATCGTGGAATTAGACATGAACGAAATTTACCTGTTCGTGGACAGGGAACAAAAACAAATTCACGAACAGTCCGTGGAAATGTTCGTAAGACAATGGGTTCAGGTAAACGAAAAACCGAAAAAACATAATTCGCGGTGATAGTGGTGGATTATGCGGAGAAATTAAAATTTATTAAAAGATCATGGGAAAAAAACGAATTGTTAAAAAATCAGGTAGCGACTTCAATCAGGGATTAAAATCCCGTTCGCTTTCTCGTGTGCCGAAAAAAAAGGTAGCGGAAGGTACGCTTTATGTTCAATCAACATATAATAATACCAAACTGTTGCTTACAGATAAAAATGGCGATGCGCTGATCTCTTCATCATCAGGATCTTTGGGATTTAAAGGAGCAAAAAAGGGTACACCGTTTGCCGCCGCAAAAGTGGGTGAACTTATTGGCGAAAAGGCGTCTTTGATGGGAATAAAAGAGGTTGGAGTAATTGTAAAAGGAGTTGGATCCGGAAGAGAATCATCTATTAGAGCATTTTCTTCAAAAGGTATTGATCTAACGACAATTAAAGACAGAACCCCCGTACCGCATAATGGTCCGCGTCCTCGAAAGGCACGACGTGTCTAACAAATAGTCAATTATGATAATAGAAAAAAAATGTAAAAAATGTAGACGAGCAGGTGAAAAACTTTTTCTAAAAGGTGAAAAATGTTTTAGTCCTAAATGTGTTTTTGAAAAGAAATCATATCCGCCCGGATTATCTCTTTCGGCGCGAAAACATCGCAGCATGATGTCTGAATACGGTCTGCAATTAAAAGAGAAACAAAAAGTGCGAAATGTTTATAGATTAAGCGAAAAGCAATTTTCCGCGTATATTAAACACGCTTCATCAAAACAAGGTGTTGTTCCTACAGAGCAATTTTTTGAAGATCTTGAAATGCGACTAGACAGTGTTGTTTATCGTCTTGGTTTTGCTGATTCTCGTTCACTTGCTAGACAAATTGTTTCCCATGGACATTTAACGGTTAATGATAGAAAAGTGAATATTCCTTCATATAAAGTACGCAAAGGAGATGTGATCGCGGTACGAAAAACAAGTAAAGAGAATTTGTTGTTCGGTTCTTTGGGGGAAAAGCTTCAAAAACACAAAGTTCCGGCGTGGTTAAAGCTTGATGCGAAAAAAATGGAGGGTGTTGTGCAAGACAAACCATCATTAAAAGAATCGAATATGACATTTAATTTAACTTTGGTCATGGAATTTTACAGTCGATAGACATAGACAGAGTCTTTAAAATTATTAAAAACTTGCAATATTATAAAAATAAGGTATAATTTTTATAATATTGTCCAATTCCGCCCGTAAACGAAGTGGCGGAATTAATATATTCAATCTTTTTATACAACAATAAAAATTTAAAATTAATAGATTAACAACATTAATACAATTAATTAATAATTTATGTCTGATTTTAATATAGTTTTACCATCAAAACCAAAGGTTATTTCTGAAAAAGGACTAACTGGTGTTTATGAGATTGATGGACTTTATCCTGGCTATGGGCATACTCTCGGAAATTCTCTGAGACGTATTATCCTTTCTTCTTTACCGGGAGCCGCTATTACTTTAATAAAAATTGATGGTGTTCCACACGAATTTTCCACTATTGATGGTGTTAAAGAAGATGTTGTGGCGATATTACTTAATCTAAAACGTGTTCGTTTCAAGATCTTAACCAACGAATCTCAAACGGTAACAATTTCTTTAAAAGGAGTGAAGGATGTTACTGCTGCTGATTGTAAAGTGCCGGGACAAGTTGAAATACTTAATCCGGATCAGCCTATTGCAACTCTTACCGACAAGAACGCGATTCTTGATATTGAATTGCAAATTCAAAAAGGACTTGGTTATGTATCAAAAGAAAATCTGCAAAATGGAAAAGTCGCAATTGGCACTATTGCTGTTGATGCAATATTTACACCGATCAGACGCGTAAATTATGAAGTGGAAAATATGCGTGTTGGTGATCGAACCGATTACAACCGATTGAAAATGACTATTGAAACCGATGGTACTCTTACACCACGTGAAGCACTTGAAAATTCAATTGAAATAATGGTTAATCAACTAAAGGCAATTATCGGTTTTAAAGAAGAAGAAATAGAAGTTGAAGAAAAACCTGAAGAAAACAAAAAAGAGAAAGAAGAAAAAAAGCAAAAAAAAGAAATTGATAATGAGTTTTTAAAAACCCGTGTTGATACTCTTGGTTTTTCAACACGTACATCCAACGCTCTTGATGTGGCAAATATAAGAACGGTTGGCGGATTAGCGAAAAAAAGAGCAGATGATCTATTGGCATTAGATGGTTTAGGAAATAAGGGTCTTGGAGAAATTAGAAAAGCATTGGGTAATTTCGGAATTATTTTGAAAGATTAATTTATATGAGACATCACGTAAAAAACAGAAAATTCGGTAGAAAAACAGATGAACGCAAAGCTTTTATGCGTTCTTTGGCGCGAAATCTTATTGCTAAAGAGAAGATAAAGACCACAGAGGCGAGAGCAAAAGAATTGCGACCATTTATTGAAAAACTGGTTACAAAAGGTAGAACGAGTACTCTTGCCTCGCGTCGAGGTATTATTTCAACCATGGGAACAAATGAGGGTGTGAAAAAGCTATGTGATGATATTTCACCGCGATATAAAGATAGAAACGGGGGATATACGCGTATTATTAAACTTCCCAAAAGACCCGGTGATGCCAGTAAAATGGCTGTTATAGAGTTCGTATAATCAAGAGTATGATGACAAAAACTATAAACACGAAAGAACATACATTAGATGCAACCGATAGAGCTTTTGGACGTGTTGCTTCAGAGGCAGCTGTTTTGCTTATGGGAAAAGATGATCCATCTTTTCGTAAGAATATTGTAACAGACGTTAAAGTAAACATCATTAATGCTTCCAAGACCAAATATGATCCAAAGAAACTGAAAGGTAAAATTTATCAACGATATTCAGGTTATCCCGGGGGAAGGAGTGAACGCACCATGCAAGAAGTAATTGATAAAAAAGGATATAAAGAAATATT
>CAYPRS010000008.1:0-13319 GCA_964413235.1 uncultured Candidatus Saccharibacteria bacterium
GTCAATTGATGCAAGGTTTATTTTTTCGTTTGACATATAATTGATTGTTAAGTAATAATAAAGGCATATATATACTATATACGCCCTAAAAATAAAGTCAAGTTGATATATAATAAATCGTTCAATTTAACATAATTTGTCAATTTCTTTTAAAACCCCAATTATTTCTTTTTCAGTACCGACAATGTTCTTTAAAATCTCCTCAGGGTCTTTATACTCCACTTTTGCGTTTCCGTTCGGGTTTTTGAAATCAAGGTTGTAGTTGCGCCTTTTTATTTCATCAATGGAAATCTTCCACGCAAAATCATTTTGCGTTCTTTTCTTCCACCATTTCCGCACCGGCTCAAATTCTTCGTGGGTGATGCCGCGGTTTTTGGTATATTGCTTCATCCCCTCCGGCAATGGAAGCCCGTAATACCAGATCTCTTTTGTGGGTTCGCCTTTGGTAAAAAATACCAGATTGGTATTTACTCCGGCGTAAGGATTGAACACGCCTTGCGGCAGGCGCACGATGGTGTGAACATTGCACTTTTCCAAAAGCTCTTTTTTTATCTCTGCCGCCACGCCTTCGCCGAACAAAGAGCCGTCCGGCAAAACGATGCCGGCTCTTCCGCCTTCTTTTAGAAGATGAATAAACAAGACAAGGAAAAGAAGTTCGGTATTTTTTGTTTGAAATTTCTTTGGAAAATTCGCCTGCGTGCCGTCGGCAACCACGCCGCCAAACGGCGGATTGGCAACGATCACGTCCACGCGGTCTTTGGGTCCGTATTGCGTCAAAGGTTTGGCAAGCATATCGTCACGGCGCACAGTGTACGGGTTTTCCACGTCGTGAAGCATCAAATTGGTCGTCGCCAGAAGATGCGGGAGCGGTTTGATCTCAACTCCGTGTACACTTTCCACAAGCGTTTTTTCGTTTTCCTGCGTTTTTATCTGTCCGCTTCCGCGCACGTGTTCCAAGACATTCACGAGAAAACCTCCCGTGCCGCACGCGGGATCAAGCACTGTTTCGCCAAGCTGGGGCGAAACCATCTCCACTATAAAGCGGGTCAAAGGGCGCGGAGGGTAAAACTCGCCGGCGTTGCCCGCGCTCTGCAGGTCTTTGAGAAGTTTTTCGTACAAGTCGCCAAACTGGTGCCGGTCATTCTTTTTGTTGAAGTTTATCTCGTTTATTTTGTTGACCACCTGCCTGATGAGCGTGCCGTTTTTCATATAGTTGTACGTGTCGCCAAAGACGTTGCGCACGATGCCGGCGGAGGATCGCCCTTTTGTTGTTGAGAGATTTTTGAGCGCGGGAAAAAGCTCTTTTTCCACGAACGCGTGAAGCTCCTCACCGGTCGTCCCTTCCGGATCGGCCGCCCAATTACGCCAGCGAAATTCCTCGGGTATCGGCGAGCGGTATGACGGATCTATAAGCTCAAGGTTGCGCTCGTGGTCGTCAAAGATCTTGAGAAAAAGCATCCAAACAAGCTGGGAAAGCCGCATTGCGTCGCCATCCACTCCGACGTCTTTGCGCATAATGTTTTGGATATTTTTGATGATGTTTTGTATTTCGGACATATCATTTTATTTATCTGAATGAGCATCCATAAATATATTTACATAGTCTTTATAAATATATGATCTGCCATACTTTTTTTTCTCATCGCGCAAATACAAAATACCCAGATTAATAAATCTGTCTATAAGTTTTTGCGCGCCGTTCGTAGTAAATCCGGTCCATTCTCTGATAACCTCCGTGTCAACAATAGGTAACTTAAAGAGTTGTGGTAAGACATGTATAGCACTTTTGGAAGAACGTTTGTCTAATCCTTGAATCTTGAGCACGTCTCTTTCACGAAGTTTTGTGATTTTATGAACAGTATCAATCGCCTCTTTTGCTGTTTCCGCCACTCCGGAAAGGAAAAAACGGACCCATTCATCAATCTTTCCATAATGATAACCATTCAATCTATCATAATAAACCTCTTGATGTGTCTTGAAATATGACGATAAAAAAAGTACAGGTCTTTCAAGTAAGCCCGTTTCACGAAGATAGAGTGTTGTTAACATTCTTCCTGTTCTTCCATTACCATCTCTGAAAGGATGTATTGTTTCAAATTGACCATGCAAAATAGCCGCTTTGGTAAGAGGAAGGAGTGGACCATTATCTGTATGTACAAATTTTTCCCAATCACCAATAGCACGCGATATTTCATGTGGTGGTGGCGGTACGAATTTAGCGTCTTGTGGTCTCGTCCCATTTATCCAATTTTGATCATGACGGAATTCACCCGGATATGCGTTGTGTGTTGAGCGAGCACCTTCCATAAGTTCCTTGTGCATGCTTTTTATGAGGCGGGTACTAATGGGTATTTTTTCAAGAGTCTTTATACCGCCATTTAACGCTTTTATATAATGAATAATGTCGTTAACATCTTCCGGCAGATCAGCTTCAATTTTTGCTTCTGCTTCAAGTGCGTTAATCATGGTTGCGCCTGTTCCTTCAATTTGACTGGACGATGCGGCATCTTTGAGAATATACATAAAGATAAAGAAATCAACATCAGGAAGAAGCTGAGTAATACCGTCAAGTTTACTGACAAAATGTTGTACTTGTGCATCTGCTTTCAGGATGTCCGAAGACAGATTAAATCCACTTTTTGGAGGAAAAATGTCTGGAACAAAAGCTTTGTAAACACCCCATTGCTCGTCTTTTTGCTGTACGAATTTTCCTAAAATCATAATTTGTTATTTCGTTGGAATTGACTCAACGAATACTAACTATATTAACATTTAGTTAGTTTTGATGCAAGGGTTTCAAACTAACTTTGAGTTAAATTTATTGGACAGTATACAACTGTCTCTCTATCTCCCTCACCACCTGCATATATTGTTCCCTGCCACCGAAAATACCTTCAACAATTTCAATAGGTGTCCCATAATTCACAAACGGCGACACTTGGAGGTCTCCGATGTCGTCTATCGCCGTAATTCCGCTCTCCGCGTATTTATCAAGCAAGTGTCCGATGATCTCGCGCGCCGTGCCTTCGTACTTTGCGAAATAGTCATTTTCTCTCACGTGCTTGAGCCGTTCGCTTTTGGTAAGCGGTTTTTTGCCGTAAGCGACGTGAACGATAAGATCAAAAATATCACAGTCCTGCCCCACTTCCTCGCGTAATTCCTCAAAAACAACGCCTCTTTCGGCAAGTTCGCGCACGATCACATCTTTGCGTTCTGTTGTGTTCCAACGGTTGAGAAAATCTTCAAGAGAAGCGTACATACCTTGAATAGTATATTTACTAAAATCATGCAGTGATGTTGTGATGAGTTTGCCTGTTTTCGGATCAATGTATTGCACTATCTTTTGGATCGGATCAAATACAACTCCTTCTTTGATATAGATCTTTTTTGGCTTTTGATTTTCTTCCGTGCCGTCAATGAGTATTTCTTCACGAGGATCATTCGCGATAAGTTCTTCTTCGGAGATGGTTTCTTGCTCAATGGTTTCTTTAATTGGAAGCGGATCATTTCCCTCTTGTTCGTAGCTTTCCACGGGGTCACCATCAAACTCAGGGTCGGCAAAAAGGCGCGTGACGTTGCGGAAGTCCATAATAGTAAAATAATATTTGCCGTATTGTTCATTCACGCGCGTACCGCGACCGATGATCTGTTTGAATTCAGTCATGGAATTCATCGGCGCGTCAAGCACGACAAGTTTTACCGTTTGCGTATCAACGCCGGTTGAAAGAAGTTTTGAGGTGGTAGCAATGACAGGATAACGTGATTCGGGATTGGTAAAGTTTTCTATCTCAAGCTTGCCATAGATATCATCGCCGGTAATTTTTACGACATATCGGCTGTTTTCTTTAACAAGGTCGGTAAATTCATTGACGAGAAATCTCCGCATCCGCTCGGCGTGGGCAATGTCCACGCAAAAGACGATGACTTTTTGATAAACGTCGGTTTCGCGCATAAAATCAGCAACGCACTTGGACACAGCGCGGTTTCTATCTTCAATTATGATCCTGCGATCAAACATACTCTCGGTATAGATCTCGTCGGGAACCGGCTCGCCGTTTACATCCGTAAAGCCCTGTGGCGGACGCCATTCATCATTATTGAAACGGTATCGGACTACTTTGTACGGAGCAAGATATCCATCATCTATACCCTGCTTGAGCGAGTAAGTGTAAATAGGAGCGCCAAAATACTCAAAGTTGTTCGCGTCGTCCGCGACTTTGGGTGTGGCGGTAAGACCGATCTGTGTCGCGCTGGAATAATATTCAAGAATTGAACGCCACAGCGCGTCCTCTCGCGCGGCTCCACGATGACACTCATCTATTATCACAAGATCAAAAAAGTCGGGAGAAAATTGTTTGAATTTCTCCGTTTCATCACCGCCCATAAGACCTTGATATAATGCGACGTAAATTTCGTACGCAGGATCAACATTCGGTTTGTCTATTTTGGTAACTGCGTTGCCGAAGTGGCGAAACTCTCCGGTAAGTGTTTGATCGGCAAGCGCGGTGCGGTCAACGAGAAAAAGAATTCGTCTTTTCTTTTTTGCTTTCCAAAGACGCCAAATTATCTGAAAAGCCGTGTAAGTTTTGCCCGTGCCCGTTGCCATAACAAGGAGAATTCTATTTTTGCCTTTTGTTATCGCTTCAACTGTTCTGTTGATGGCAACTTCCTGAAAATATCGCGGAGATTTTCCGTTTGAGTCTTGATAATAATCTTGCGTTATGACTTTTTCCTCTTCCTCGTTGATGTTTTTTATTTTTTTGTAACGTTCAAAAAGTTCTTGCGGACTGGGAAATTGATCAAAGGGCAGTTCTTCTTCTTTGCCCTCGGTGCGGTCGTGCGCAAGAAAAGCATCGCCGTTTGAGCTATACACAAAAGGAATATCCAAGAGTTCCGCGTATTTAAGCCCTTGTTGCATTCCATCGCTAATTGAATGATTGTTGTCCTTTGCTTCTATGATCGCAAGTGGAAGATTGTTTTTGTAATAAAGGATATAGTCCGCGCGTTTTTTCTCACCGCGAGAAATTGTCTTGCCGTGAATATTGATACGTCCTGCGGTAAATGTAACTTCTTCTCTAATTTGAAACTGTAAATCCCAACCCGCCTGTGTGAGAGCCGGAGTAATATATTTTGTACAAATATCTTGTTCGGATAAGGATTTTTTTGACATGTTATTATAATTCGCACTATATCACGAAAACGCCTATATTTAAAAGGTTTTTGGTTTTTTGGGAAGCCGCCAAGACGTTGTCGTTTATTTCAGCATCTGAGTTACAAGCGCGACCATTTGATCTTTTTTCTTTGGGTCGCTCTCGGCAATAAGAAGAGTAAGCGCGGTCAAACTTGCGGGGTTAATATTGCGGCTGCCTTTGCTTTTTACTTTGCTCAAAAACCAAATAAAAGCAAAAGCGCCGGAGCGTTTGTTGCCGTCGGTGAATGGATGATTCTTTACCATAAAATACAGGAGATGAGCCGCTTTTTCTTCCACTGTCGCATATACGGATTTCCCGCCAAAAGATTGCATCACATTTCCAACAATTCCTTCAATACTTCCACTCGTTCGCTCCGCCGCAAATATGTCGGTCGCTTCGCCTTTTTTCAAAAGAGCTGTCTTGAGACTGCCGATAGCTTCCAAAAGTTCACCGCCTGTAAGCTTCACGCTCTTTTTACTTGCTCCCACGACAACAAGCGTTTCTTTGTCGTATGCATTAAGCGACATCCATGTGCCGGCAAACTCTTTGATGAGCTCAAGAACGTTTTTGGGGTCAAGAGTTATGTGTTCAGGTAGAAGCGCTTGAATATCGCCGATCGCTTTCATAAACTCATCGTAATTTTTGGCAATGCGTTTGCGATTTATTGTATATCCTTTGGTAATATGTTGGTGCAGAGTTTTTGTCGCCCATTGGCGAAAAAGAGTTGCTGTTTTTGAGTTCACCCTATATCCAACGGAAATAATTGCATCTAAATTATAGTGTTCTACTTGATATGTTTTGCCGTCCACGGCAGTATGTGCAAATTTTGCACATACTGAATTTTTATCTAATTCCCCATCTTTCAAAATATTCCTAATGTGTTTTGTAACAACAGATCGTTCCACATCAAAAACCTTTGATATTTCTGCCTGTGTAGCCCAAACTGTCTCATGCTCAAAATCGCCCCGAAGTTCAATCGCTCCGTTTTTTGCTTGATAAATAATTATATTGTTTATTGTTTTTTTCTTTTTCATAATATATAAACTTCAGAATATCACAAATTGGTTCTTTGCTCAAAATAAAAACCTCTTATATAAATATAAGAGGTTTTTAAACCATGACGAGTCCTCCATCAAAAATTTCAGAAATTGAAGAAAGAAAGTTCTTTTGGGGTGAAAAGACAATATCATTTTCCAAAACACGTAATTCGTCCAATGGTTTCATTTCTTCTTTGTAAGAAATAAGGTCAATCGGAGAATCAATGTTGAGCTGATTTGCTAATTTTTTCATTTTTTTTCTTTCATCTTCTCTTGTGAAAACCAAAATAACTGACTTCTTGGTATTTTCAATTTCTTCATAAAAAACCGAAGGGAGTCTTTTGTCATTTAACTGACTGCTAAAAACAATTATTCTGCTCATTTTATTTTACGAATATCCCCGAAACACAGAGGTGTTTCTTTCAATTCGCACTCCTTTGTTAATGAACTTAAAATATTAAAATAAATGAACTCTATACTTAGACTACAAGTTTTGTTGCGTGTTTGTCAACCCTATGAGATAGCGAGCTCTATCTCATGAGGTCAAGGATTTATTTCCACAGAACACATTTCTTCGGTTTTGTCTATGTTTTGGATATTTTTCAAAAAATTTTCGCAAAATATTTTTTTAATCCGCGTATCTCGGCACTTCCAAATTTTGCGTTTCCATATCAATATCGCTAAAAATTGTTTCTTGTCTGACGATAATAGTTCCCTGCTTCACAAGCTCAAGCATAGCCAAAAAACTAATCACAACGGTTATTTTTTCTTTTTTTCCATTGCCGGAAAATTCATTAAAACCCATTTTTAGACATTGGGTGATCCGCTTAGTAAGACCGTTTATTGTTTCCTCCAAACTGGCAACTTTTTTCACAATTTTTTGAGGAAACACTTCGGGCTTGGGTACTTTACTGATCGCGCTTTTAATAGCCGTAAGTATATTTTCTCCGGTCATGTTTTGATCGGGCGTAAAGATCGGCTGAATATGTCTGGAAACATGCACGCGCGGGAAAATAATATTTTTACCGAAACGCTCCGCAATATGAAGAGATAATTCTTTTATCTTTTTATATTCTTTGAGGCGGTCCTCAAGCTCCTCAATGCTTTCTTTTTCGTCGTCCGTAAGGTCAAGTTTCGGCAACAATGATTTTGATTTCATCAAAACAAGAATTGACGCGACCAAAACAAAACTCGCTGCATCTCCGACAGGAAAGCGTTCAAACCCCCGCAAATATTCTATATAGTCATCAGCAACTCCGGAAAGAGAGATGTCGTTTATAAAGAGTTTTCGTTTTTCCACAAGAGACAGCAACAATTCCAAAGGACCCTCAAACACTTCGGTTTTAACATTAAATGTTGCTGTTTCCATTGTTTAATTGTACTTATTTTAAGTCGTTGTTTCAATCCGATTCGGTCTGAAGCAACTATTCTTTTTTTCGCACGCTAATTCCAAGCTCTGTGAGTTGTTCACCTGAAAGAGGTGTCGGTCCTTGCATGACGGACGTAGTCCCACCGCGAGTCATTGGGAACGCCTGCACCTCGCGCAAACTCTCCTCTCTAGTCAAGTTCATAATATTACGCTCCACGCCAAGTGCGATCCCGCCGTGTGGCGGTGTACCCATCTCAAAAGCTTCCAGCATATGCCCAACTTTCTTTTGCGTTTCTTCCTCATTGTCTCCCATTATTTTGTATGTTGCTTTTAAAATATCAGCTCGGTGGCTACGGATACTTCCGCCACCTGTCTCAAAACCATTGCAAACAAGATCGTATTGAGTTGTAAGAATTTGGTCTATATTTTTACCTTCCAAAAGCCAATCAATATGCTCGTCTATCGGCAATGAGAACGGATTATGAGTAAATGTCCATTTTCCATCATCTGTTTTTTCAAAGAATGGGAATTCCACAACCCAAGCATACGCAAGCACTCCCCGCTCTTTGTCTTCGTCGGTTCTCATGTCAAATTTATCGTCGCCGTATTTCTCCATAGCTTCTTTGTAAGTAATTCGCGGAAAAGGTTTTTCTTTGATGGTATAGCCCATTGCTTCAACGGTTTTGGTGATCATTTCTTCAACAGTGTTCATGACGTCGTCTGCGGTTACAAACGACATTTCAATATCAATTTGCGTATGTTCAAAACCTCTATCCGCGCGCAGATCCTCATCGCGTATTGCCCGAGCAATTTGGAAATATTTTTCAAAACCGGCTGTCATCAAAAGTTGTTTATACTGCTGGGGCGATTGCGGCAGAGCGTAGAATTTACCCGGGTGCAGGCGCGATGGCACTACAAAATCCCGCGATCCTTCTTCTGTTGATTCGGTCAAAAGCGGTGTTTCAATTTCGGTAAATTTATTTTCAAACAAATATTCACGGCATTTTTGAACAAATTCACTGCGAATATGAATATTTTTTTGCATCCTTTTCGTACGAAGATCCAAATATCTATATTTGAGACGAACGTTTTCGTCAACGTCTTTCGTGTCTTCGCTCACCTCAAACGGCGGAGTTTTTGATTGATTAAGCACTTTCATATCCAGCACTTCAATTTCAATATTACCGTTTGGCTCGTCCGCGTTTATCATTTTCTCCGGACGTTTGTTTACTTTTCCGCGGACTTCCACCACCCATTCGGGACGCACCTCGCTTGCCACTTCGTGCGCTTCCTTGTGGCTTGGCAATGCCACCATCTGCACTATTCCGCTCATGTCGCGCAAGTCAATAAAAATAAGCTTACCGTGATCACGTCTTACATTCACCCATCCGGCGACCACAACTTCTTTGTCAACGTGATCATGCAGATCACCAATATATATTCTCTCTTTCATAATTTTTGTTTAATTTATTTCGTAATTCAAAATGTTATCCCCGTACACGCTCTAACAGCCTTCATTTTTTCTTTTGCCCGCGCGCGGGCATTATTGCCGCCCTCTTTAAGAATGCTCAAAACATGATCGGGATCTTTTGCCAACTCTTCTCTTTTCTCACGAAGCGGTTTGGTAAAAGAAACAATGCTTTCAATAAGAATATTTTTTGATTCTTTGTATCCCATTCCCCCCGCGCGGTATCGTTTTTCAATTTTCGCCAATCCCTCGCCCGCAAAAAGCTTATGTAACGCAAATACCTTGCATTCTTCGGGATCTTTTGGTTCTTCAACTGTTTTGGAATCTGTCGGAATAGACATCACCGCCTTTTTTATTTCATCATCTGAACTGAACAACGAAATGACATTGCCGTAACTCTTGCTCATTTTGCGTCCGTCCGTACCGGCAACTGTCGCGACATTACTCATGATAAGCGGTTCAGGAAGTTTAAAAATTTCTTTTTTAAAAATGCGGTTAAACTTCTCCGCCGTATCGCGCGCGTATTCAACGTGTTGTTTTTGATCCGCACCCACCGGCACAACATCCGCGTCTTGTATTAAAATATCCGCCGCCATAAGTATCGGATAATCAAACAGTCCGACGTTAGGCTCTTTGTTTTTAGCAACCATATCTTTGTACGCATGCGCCCGCATCAAATAAGGCATGGTGGTAATACAATTGAATATCCATGCCAATTCTGTGACTTCCGGCACGTCCGATTGGAGAAAAAGATTTACTTTTTTAGGATCAAGCGCTATCGCCAAGTGGTCAAGCACAACATCAATAGTCTGTTTACGCAGTGTCTCCGCGTCTTGCACAGTCGTCATAGCGTGATAATTGGCTATAAAAATATAACTTTCGTAATCATCCTGCAGATCAACAAACTGCTTCATGGCGCCAAAATAATTACCGATATGAACAATACCGGTTGGTTTTATACCTGAAAGAAGTATCTTTTTACCTTTTTCCATAATGTTATAATACTAACAAAAATACTAGTTTTGGGGAAGTTTTATAAACAAGCTCTAAGATACCATTCACTCTTTCGCGACAAATTCCATATAAAAAGTAGATCCCTTTCCTTCGCCCGGCGATTCTGCCCAAATCTTAGCATTATGTTTTTTCATAACTTCTTTGGCAACATAAAGCCCTAATCCAGAACCTTCAGAGTAAAGTTTACTAACTCCTTCCGCCCGACTAAACTTTTCAAATAATTTTTCTTTAGTTTTTTTGCTCATTCCAATACCTGTATCGGTAATAGTGAAAATAAGTTTTTTTCGTTTTTCGTCTTTTTTCAAAAATAAATGTACTTTTCCTTTTGGTGCATATTTGACTGCGTTATCAATCAAGTTTAAAATTACTTGGCGTATTTTTCCGGAATCAGCATAAATTATATATTTACCCGTTTTGTCTGCATCAAACGATAGATCAAGTTCAGATTCTTTTATGGCAAGATCCATCTCTTCAAGTGTTTCTTGGATAAGTTTTTGAAGATCCAAATTTTTAAAAATATATTCCATTTTTCCACTTTCTATGTTTGAGATATCCATAAAATCTTCAATAAGAACAATCAAACGTTGGCTTGATTCAAAGATCCTTTGAATAGCTTCAAGAGGTTTTTTGTCAATGTTTTTATCAAAAGAACCGTCCAACAACATTGATGCGTATCCTCTGATCGCGGTTAAAGGATTTTTAAGATTATGGGCTGAGGTTCTAACAAATTCAGATTTTCTTTTATCAAGCAGTTTAAGTTTACTGTTCGCGTCAGCCAGATCTTTAATTAATCTTTCAGTCTCACCTTTTACTTGAGTATCATGTTTGACGCTTTGAAAAAGAAAATACCCTAATATTAAAAATAGAAAGAGAACAATTGTATTTATTATTATCTCAAGTGTTGTTTTTGCTAAAATCGTTTGAGCTATAAGAATAAAGGAAACGATCGCAACAAAAAGTTGCGTAAAAAAAGATCTTAGATCCCAAAAATGATACTGAAATATTTTAGATCCAATAAATAATAATGCGCTAAAACCTAACAAAGGACCAAATATCCTTAAATTATTAATTCCATAATAAGGAAGAAGAATATCCACGATCAGTATTCCGCTATTTGCTAAAACGAGAGTTATAACGATTGATCTGAGTATTGTTTTAAAAATTCCCGCGCTCTTCATATATTTTTTAAAAAGAAGATAGCAACTGACAAAAACATACAAAACAATATATAAGATAAATAAATTGTAAAGAGGACCTGGGACAAAATTGTCAACGGTAGATGTTAAAGATACGATATATTCCGGCTTTAAAAATAACACCAACGAAACAACGATAAAAGGAAAAAATAATAAAATATTTTTTTGGCGTAATAAAAAGAATCTATTTTGAGTAAAATCCAAAACAAAAAATAAGAGCGCGAAAGAAAACATACCTAAAAAGAAATATGGGAGAATCGTAAACAGCCCCTGAAAGTTTGTTAAACTTTGTTCTGCATAGAATAAAGCAAGCGAGCCTGACCATCCTCCGATAGCAACGGAAATCAAAAGTAAGAGAAAATTTGATATTTTTTTTATACCATGTATAAAAAACAAAATACCGACAGTAGCACTCGCTACCGCAAAAATAAGATTTAAAATTATAAATATATTATGTAAAAATTCCAAATTCATACTGTTTTATTTTTGTTTAACTACAGGTAATTCAATAACAAAAGTAAGTCCACGGTCAACTCCTCCCGACTCTGCCCATATTTTACCATGATGCGCTTTAACAATTTCTTTCACAACAAAAAGCTCAATATTAATTTCACCACTAGCCTCACCTGAAAGTGTATTTTGTTCATATCTTTCAAATAATTGCCTCAAACCTTCTCTTGTCAAACCTTTACCTGTATCAGAAATAGTAAGACGTATTTTATCGCGACGTTGGTAGTATGATATAGATATTTCAATAAATCCCTCTTTGGTATTTTTAACTGAATAAAGCAATAAATTATTTATTACTTGTTTTATTTTTATAATATCAGCCTGAACTAAAAACTTTCGCTCAGAATTTTTATCAAATTTTAGTTTAAGGTCGTATTCATTTACCAAAACACGAAGTTCCTTTAACATCTCTTCCACAACAACCTGCAGATCAAGGGTCTCAAATTTATACAATATCTTACCTCTTTCAATATGAGAAGCTGTAAGAAAATTTTCTATAGTGGTTATTAAACTTTGACTTGCTTCAAAGATCTTAACTACTGCTTCATTGGCTTTTGGAGAAATTTTACCAAACGATCCTTCCAGAAGAAGAGAGGCGTATCCTTTGATTGCCGTAAGCGGGGAACGTAATTGATGTGAAGCAATAGAAATAAAATCTGATTTTCTTTCATCTAATTGTTTAAGATGCTCATTAGCAACCATCAAATCATTTCCAAGTTGTATTATTTTCTGTCGATTTTGGATCTCTTTTAAAATACTTCGCACTAATCTGATCGAAAAGAGTGCAACAAAAATAAACAAAAGACCATTAATAATTCTTTCTTCCGTTGAAGATAAAATAAATCGAATTAAAATAATTAGGGAAATTAAAAAAGCTAAAAATTCAACAGCGATTATTTTTATATTAAATAAATTATGCTTAAAGACGGCTACTGAAATAAAGACGATCATAATCAGTGTAAAGATAGGTCCCAGCCAATAAAATTCAGAATTACCTATAGAAGGAAATATTAAATTTGGTATAATAGCACCTATAATAGAGATTGTTATGCCAACAAAAATATATTTTATTTGACTTTTTATTAGAAGATCGTTGGTCTGAAAATTTTTTTGGATCAACAAACAAAGACTTGCAAAAAGTGAAAAAGAGGTCAGAAGTGAATAATAAATATATGCCGATCCAAAAACAAGGAGTAATTTGTTTGACGGCGCGAGATATTCTACTCCAGCTATAACATCGCCGGAATAAACCGAAAATACAAGAAAAAAAAGAGCTATTATATTATAAAATTGAAGTAGTATTGTTGTCTTTTTTTGAAGCTGCTCATTATGAAAAAAAATTGAAAAATTCAGCAAAATAATTGAAATAAGACCGCCGGCACAATACGCTCCCTTGCTAAGCATTAAAGCAATATCAGTATCTTTAGTAATACTAAAAAAGAATAAAGAAATCGCCCAAATAAAAATGGTTAGTGTTAAAATTGAAAACGCAACGGTGCTTTTGTCTCGTTTCCCCTGCGCTAAAACAACGAT
>CAYPRS010000009.1:0-12755 GCA_964413235.1 uncultured Candidatus Saccharibacteria bacterium
AGATTCTTTGGGTGAAAAACTGGGAAGTGATTTTGAAGTTATTGCGCCCCAAATGCCAAGTAAATACAACGCCAAATATCTGGAATGGAAGATCTGGTTTGAGAGAGTGATTCCATATATAGAAAATGATGTCGTGATAATTGGACATTCTCTCGGCGGAATTTTTGTTGCTAAATATCTATCAGAAAATGATCTTCCTAAAAAAATACTGGCAACATATCTGATCGCGTCGCCGTATGACGACAAGGATTCGAACTATTCTCTAACTGATTTTGTTTTGCCGAATAGTTTGGAGAGATTTGAAAAACAAGGCGGGAAGATATTTATTTATCATAGTGAAGATGAGTTCGTCGTACCTTTTGTTGATGCGGAAAAATACACGAAAGCTTTGCCAAAAGCGACCCTGGTTGCGTTTGAAGACCGGGGGCATTTTTTACAAGAAGAGTTCCCAGAGTTGGTAGAAAGTATAAAAAATTTATAAAGTATTTTTATTTTTTATGAAACAATCTCAAGCATTGGATATACTAAAAATGGGGCATAATGTGTTTCTTACCGGCGCGGCGGGGAGTGGCAAGACGTATGTGTTGAACCAATATATAGCGTTTTTGAAAGACGGCGGTGTAAGCGTGGGTGTTACGGCATCAACAGGTATTGCGGCGACCCATATGCAGGGCATGACTATTCATTCGTGGGCGGGTATTGGCATCAAGGCGGATATTTCGTCCGGCGATCTGACGAAAATGGCAAAGAAGAGCTATCTCAAAAAGCGTTTCAAGTATGCGAAGGTTCTTATTATTGACGAAGTGTCCATGCTTCACCACTATCGTCTGGATATGGTGGATAATGTTTGCCGCGCTATGAAAGAAGACAAGCGACCTTTTGGCGGTTTGCAAGTCGTTCTTTGCGGGGACTTTTTCCAGTTGCCGCCGATATCACGCGGTGCCGAAAAAGCGAGTTTTGTTTATCATTCCGATATCTGGCAAGGTATGGGTCTCAAAGTGTGCTATTTAGATGAACAACATAGGCAAAGTGATGATGAACTTTTGAATGTTTTGAATGATATCCGCAGTAACAAAGTTACTGACGCGACACTGAATCCTCTTCGCAAGAGGTATAAAAAAGAAATTAGCGGCGCGGTAGAACCAACAAAATTATATACTCATAACAGCGATGTTGATCGGATCAACGAGAGAGCGTTGGACAAACTGGACGGTGTCGAGAAAACATATGAAATGACCGGCACAGGCAAACAGAAACTCGTGGAAGTTTTGATGAAGAGTTGTTTGGCTCCCGAGGTGTTGCGGCTCAAAAAAGACGCGGCGGTTATGTTCGTAAAGAACAACCACGACAAAGGTTATGTAAACGGCACACTCGGCACAGTGGTAGGATTTGATGATTTTGGCAGTCCTATTGTGCGAATGCGCGACGGGATGGAAGTTACGGCGACACCGGAGAGCTGGACAATAGAAGAAGACGGAAAAGTTCTCGCCGAGATATTACAAATGCCGCTTCGGCTAGCGTGGGCTATTACGGTGCACAAAAGTCAAGGAATGAGCCTAGACGCGGCTGAAATAGACTTATCCAAATCGTTTGAACCGGGAATGGGATATGTGGCGCTTTCGCGTGTGCGGACGCTTGATGGTTTGAGAATGCTCGGGTGGGGAGAAAGAGCAGGCGAGGTAAACGAAGAGGTACTCGCGCTTGATCAAGAGTTCAAAAAGGATACGGAGAGCGTGGTGCAGTGGCTGAATGATCTTGGAAAAGCGATGATAAAAGAAAATCAGGAAAAATTCTTTGACAGCATCAAGCCGACCGAAAAAGAAAAAGAAGCAAAATTATCTACATATGAACAAACAAAAAGACTGGTTGCGAAAAAAATGCCGCTTGCCGAAATTGCCAAAGAACGAGGATTGACCACGGGAGCGATATTGACTCATCTGGAGAAATTAAAAGATACTGCTCCCGAGCTGGATATGTCGTATCTGAAACCGGAAAAGAAACGTCTTGATGCTATCAAAAAAGCATTTGCAAAAACTGATGACACAAAGCTCGCACCGGTACGGGCAAAACTGGGGAAATCGTACTCATACGAAGAGATACAGCTAGGGAGGTTGTTTTTGTAAGAACAAAGCGGAAAAATATCATGAAAAAAGTAAAAGCCTACATAAACAGTGAATGAAATTGTGTTTAATAAAAAATTTTTGATCTTGGGTATTATTTTTTGTGAGTTTGTTAAGTGGATATTTGGTCTGTCAAAATTCTCAAACAGTGTCGTTTGAAAAGGTGGAAATTCAGACCGACATAGATACTTACACACCGTTAATGTCTTCTACTGTGGGAATCGGTTTAACTCCATACGCTCAAAAAGATTTTGGGAATGTTAAATTTCATTGGCGTACAAACTACGGTCATTTTGTGAGTTGGGGTCTTTCTGATCTCAAGGTCAATTTGTTAGGAGCGGAAACTGTAAACACCGGAGAGAAAATTTATTGGTCGTATGATCCGGCTCTAATGGACAAAGAAAAACCTTCCGTTCAGATCACTTTAAGTGTTGAAGACGCGGAGTCCGGAACAGTTTTAGCTCAGACAGAACTTGAAATAATATGGAAAGATTCGTACATCGCGGAAATTAAAAAATAACGAGTGTTAGATCAGGATATTGCCTTCAATAGCTGTAGATTCAAAATAGGTAAATTTAGTATACAAAAATTGAATTTTGTAGTACAGTTTTATTAAGAACAAAAAGGAGGCAATAAACATGACAAATATGTTTGGGATTTGGCTTAAGCCAACACCAACAAACAGGAGACCGCCAAGTCGAGAAGAAACCATTCTTATGGTAATGATGCTAGCAGCATTATTAATAGGCACGGTTGTCATCTAATGTCATCTAAAAGGAGAGAACAATAAAAAAGGCGCAACTTAACTAATAAGTTAGCGCCGCTTTTTTTTAAGTTTAAAATCAATAAAAAATATTAATTATTCTCTGCGAAGTGGAGCTTTTTTGATAATTTCAAGAATTTTGTCTTTGTCTTCCGTGATGGTATAAAGTTCCATATCCTCTTTGTTAATGGTACCATATTTTTCACAGAGCATTTTTTTGAGAAATTCATCAAGAGGTTTCCAATATTCATTTCCAACAAGCACAATAGGGACACGCTCTATTTTTTTTGTCTGAATAAGAGTAACGATCTCAAAAAATTCGTCCAAAGTGCCAAACCCGCCGGGGAAATAAATATATGCTTCAGCGGAGAATGTTAGAATGACTTTTCTGGTAAAAAAGTATTCAAACTTAACACTTTTTGTGACATATGGATTAGTAATTTGTTCATGAGGAAGTTTGATGCAAATACCCAGAGAATATTCATTTCCGCAATTCTTACCACAACCGTCTGTCGCGCCGCGATTGGCGGCTTCCATAATACCCGGACCGCCTCCAGTGACTATGGCAAAACCTTCGTCAGAAATAAGTTTTGCTATTTTTCTGGCTTTTTTATAATAAGGATGATTTTCATCAAATCGCGCAGATCCGAAAAAAGTTACTGACCTTGGATGACTATTTATAAAAGCGTAACCTTCTATGAGCTCTTTTATTACTTGCGAAGTTCGACGTTTTGAATTTTTTTCCAACTCTATTAAAGTAAGAGGTTTTATTAATAAATCTATTTCGGGAAGGTTTGTAATTTTTCGAGGCTGTGCCCCGTGGTACTGAGCCTGCCTGTCCGGCAGGCAGGCTTTGCGAGGTGTTTTACGAGGTTTACCCTTCGTCCTCGGAGCGATTTTTCGGGGTTTGTTTTTTTTGTCTGCCATTTTATTATTGTAAATGATAAGTAGTTATTTGTACATGTAAAATAAAACAGAGAAAAGTCTATTCAGCTACAAAAGGAAACCACAATTTATTTTGTGTCTTGGATTGTGAGACTGTATTTCAGTCCAAAAAGCATTATGATACCGAGAGTTACAAATAAATATCGATAATCAAAAAACATAAGAAATCCGGTTGCTACCAACGGTCCGATAAGATAAGCCAAAGGGACAAGCGTTCTGAAGCAGCCCATTAGATGAGTATCGGTCGCGTCAATTTTTTTATAGAAATATGTTTCCGTCATTATTTCTATAAAACTTGCTCCAACTCGTGTCGCAAAAAGAAGAAGTGCCCAAACTATCACATTGGTTGATGTCACAAAAGAAAGTAACATTGTGGTAAATCCCGCAACAATAAATCCGGCGGTTAATATCTCTTTTTCACCAAGTTTTTCATCGGCTATTTTTCCCAGCATAAATTGGAAAAGAATAAAAGGTAAAAGGGCGATTGGTATAATAATTCCAACAATCTCGGATAAATTGAGGCCGATCTCTTTATGCAAATAGATTGGAGTATAGATCACCATCCAAGAATAGAAAAATCGCAAAAGAAAAGCCGATACCATTATTTTATAAAGATTTTTTCTTTGCCATATTTCTCTCAAGGTATTTATAAGAGAGATGTTGTCATAAATAGGATCTTTATGATCGCGAAATTGGAAATAGAGTAATAAAAGTGTTGGTATCATTATAAAACCTGAAATGAAAAACAATTTCCAAAAATCTCCATCGGTCAATATAAATCCGGCCATAAACGGTGCTATAATAAAAGCGATGTTTGAAGATGTTAAGAACATCCCGCGAGTGGTTCCGGTAGATTCGTCACGGGAATTGCCTTCCAGAAAAAGATCAATATTAAAAAATACAAGTCTCATCATAATTAAATGAATTATGAAAATAAGTATTAAGATGATTGGAGACTGTATGAAAACAAGTCCGAACAAAGCCAGTGTTTCAATAGAAAAGAAGATGAAAGCCAGTTTGAAATTGCCAAGCTTTGTTAAAATTTTTGATATATTAAGAAATATTATGAGAACAACCAACGCTGCCACTGAATATATAATACCTACAAATTTTCCAATATTGTTTATACTGAGTTGCTTTAAGGTTGATTCTACGAAGGTTGATTCTACATATAGAAGAAGAGCAATATGAAATGCCACTAAAAAAGCCAAAATATAAATAATATAAAAATATTTTTTATTATATGACCCTTTTAGAGCAGTATTCATAAGCATTGATCGTAACGCAATAATTATTGTATTTGATTGTATCACGCTTTACATCTTATGTCCGTTTTTTGGATTTTAATTATACTGCGAGGATAACAGGTAGTACCATTGGACGTTTGTTTGTTTGCTTGAATAGGAATTTTTTGATATTTTCGGTTACTTCCTCTTTAACATGGTCATAGTCAATTCTTTGAGTGTTTTTTGTATTGTCTTCAATAGTTTTTTTGGCAATATAGCGAGCTTGACGCAAGAGATCTTGTGATTCACGCAAATATACGAAACCGCGGGAAATAATGTCCGGCGATTTTTGGATCTTTCCCGTTCTGGAATCAACAGTTGCGACTATTACGAAGATGCCATCTTTGGTTAGAGCTTTTCTGTCTCTTATTACTACATCTTGAATATCACCGATACGAAAACCATCTACTGCCATAATACTTGCTGGAGCTTTTTCTTTATGAATAAAAAGTTCTTTTTTATCTGTGATATCAATAATGGTGCCATTATCCGGAATAATGATATTTTCTTTTGGGAAACCGGTGCGTGCAACCGCTGTGGCATGACTGCGAAGCATAGAATGATAGCCATATCCGGGCATAAAGAATTTGGCATTGATCTTTTTATTGATCCACAAAAGTTCTTCTATATTACCGTGACCGGAAGTATGAATATCTGTAGTTTTGTAATGTATAAGTTCCAATCCGTATCGTGTCAGATTATCTTTAAGTTTTTGCACGGAGAGCTCATTACCGGGGATAACTGACGAAGACAAGATCACGGTATCTCTTTCGTTCAATTTGATCTGTTTGTGTTTTCCGGTAGCTATACGCATCAGAGCCGCGAATTCTTCCCCTTGCGCGCCTGTTGAGAGTACGATGATCTTATCCGGCGGATAATTTTCTATTTCTTTTGTTTCAATGATAGTTCCTTTTTTCGGTTTTAGCATTCCCGCGCGTTCCGCTATTTCAATATTTGTTTTAATACTGCGTCCTTCCGTGACTATTTTTTTATTATACTTTTCGGCAATGTTTATTATTTTGATCATTCGGTCAAACTGTGAGGCAAAAGTACCGATTATGATCCTACTTTTAGCTTCTTTAATGAATTTTTCAAGATTAGCAATAACGACTCTTTCTTCAGTAGAATATCCTGGTTGTTCAGCATTGGTTGAATCGCACATAAAGAAAAGATTATTGCGTTTAGAAAGTTTACCGAATACCTCAATCTCTTTGTCGGAAGGAACACCTTTGATGTGATTAAGACGCAAGTCGCCACTTATCACAATGTCTCCCATGGGTGTTTCTACGGAAAAGCCCATTGCGTCGGGTATTGAATGCTCTACCGGAAAAGTGCGTATGTATGATTTCCCAATTTTCATTCTCTCTCCCGGGTTAAAGGGGATAATTTTCATATTCTTAAGGTGAGGAAATTCATCATTGCGTTTTTTGATCAGAAGAGCGGTTAAATCTGCTGTATAGATCGGTGGATTTCCAATACGGTCCATAATAAACGGAATTCCACCGATATGATCAAGGTGTCCGTGGGTAATTAAAACCCCTCGTATCTTGTTTTTTCTTTCTTCAAGATATTTCGTGTTTGGAATAATATAATCAATTCCGGGAATTTCTTCTTCACTGACAAATTGAAAACCAATATCAAAAATGAAAATGTCATCATTTGTTTCAACGATAGTCATGTTTTTACCAACTTCTTCTGTCCCACCGAGAGGGATAATGCGAACGCTACCTTTTTTAAGAGGAGAGATGATAATTTCTTTTTTCTTGCTTTCAGAAATTTTATTTTTAACCGGATGTTGTTTTGGTTTTGCAGTTTTCTTTTTTGGAATTGTCTTTTTTGTCAAAGAAGTGAATTTGCTGATATTATTTCCAGCAACGAATGGTCTGGAACGACGTTTTTTCGGGACTTGTCTTGAGGGAACCAGTCTGTCCGACAGGTGAACATTTGGTTTTTGTGGAACCTGTCCCAAATGAGCGTTACGATTTTTTTGGACTCGTCCTGACTTTGCAGTACGTGTTTCGTGGTGAGTTACTTTTTTTCCCACAACAAAATCCGGATGGCTTGCCCCGAGTGAACGGAGTGATTTTTCGGGGCTTGCCCCGAGTGAACGGAGTGATTTCTCAGAACGTGTTTCTTTTTGTGTTTGTCTTTTTGTGTTTTTTTCAGTCATTATTTTAATTATTAATTAATAGTTTGAAGGTGTTAGTTTGCAGGGATTAGAGAAAATTTTATAAAGTAAAATTTTATACTAACACCTAATATCTACAAGCCTGCCTGCCGGCAGGCAGGCTAAAACCTGGTTTGTTATATCAGACCTCTTGCATAATTAATTTCGTAGCGAGATTTTCATATTTTGAGGTAAATTTTTCAAATAATTTTAAAAGTTTAGCCTTAGCTGAGTTGAGAAAATTTTTGTAAAATTTGACCAAAATATGGAAATTGCAGTAGGAATTAATTATGCAAGAGGTCTGATATTTCTTTTTCTCGCGCGAAAATTGTCCAGACATGTTCTGTTTTTATAAACCATTCATGAACATTTAAAAATCTTTCGGATGGAGTATTAAGAACATCTAATTTCAATCCTTTTATATCATCTCCAACCATATAAATAAATTCCGGTGAATAAATAAATACAGCTGGAATATCATTTTTTATCTCATCTTGAAAAATTTTGTATTGAACAAGGCGTGCTTCCTCGCTTGTGGTTGCCCGCGCTCTCTCTAAAGCTTTGTCCACAGTTATGTTTGTATATAATGCAATATTAAGACCGGGATCAAGACGTTGAGATGAATGCCAAAAAGCAAAAGGATCGGAATCTCGTCCAATAATTTCTCCAAACAGCAATATATCATATTTCCTGGGTCGGATAACATGATTTTCAAGATCGTTTGTTGTTTCAAAAAATTTAATTTCTACTTCTGCGCCCAATTTTTGCCAACTTTCTTTTAATTTTTGTGCGACTAAGGCAAGTTCCGGTGCTTGGGTTGTTGAGATTGAAAAAGCTAAACGCTGAACTCCTTCTTTTGTTTTTTTACTTAAAATACCTTTGTCGTCCGCTACCCACCCGTCATCTTCCATTAATTTTTTTGCTTTCTCAATTTTTGATAATGTAGTTGTTGATATCGCATTATCGTCGTAAAAGTTAAACCCAAGAGAACCGGGCGGGATAGGTCCATCAATTGCCGTTGCGAACCCGTAAAATACATCATTTATAATTTCAGTTCTGTTTATAGCGGTATTCAAAGCTTCTCGCACCGTTTTATCTGTAAATATAGCGGCTTCGTTTTGATTGAAAAATGCGCCAAATATTCTGGGAAGTTTTGCGCGTTCTATTCTTTCTGTTTTTTCCAACTTTTTTGCTTCCTCTGGAGATATTGAATGGACATTGGTCACTTCTCCTTTTTTATATGCTTCAATTATCTCATTTTTATTTGTGTAAAATTGTATTCGTATTTTGTTAATATAAGGCTTACCAAGCGCGTATTTATCAAAAGCGACAAGATCGTAATATTCTACCAATTCGTCCTCTGTTTTTTTTATATCTGCAATCTTGTAAGGTCCGGATCCTATCGGCATTGTATTTAATCGATGCTGCGTGAAATTTTCCGGGTGGACGTCTTTCCAAAGATGTTTAGGAAGAATTCCAATTGTTGTATTTTGCAGAAAAGGGGAGTATGGCTCACTTAATGTAAACACTACTGTTTTGTCGTTGGGTGTTTCCACGATAACACCATCCCAACTTGCTTTATGTCTACTGCCTATTTCAGGGTCTTGTGCTTTTTGAATTGTAAACTTTATATCATCACTTGTTATTTTTTCTCCGTCGTGCCAGTAAAGGTCATCCTTAAGTATAAAAGTATAAACGAGACTATCTTCTGAAACATAATAGTTTTTAGCAAGATCAGGTAGGAGCGTTCCATCCGGAGCAGCTTTTAATAACCCGGAATACACAAGAGCAATAAGATCATTATCGGCTTGCGGAGAAGTAAAAGGGCTGATGGTAATAGGATTGATCGATCTTGGCGTGCCGGTAACACCTTCAATTATCATACCTCCTTGTCTTGGTATTTCAACAAGAAAAGATTGATTGACACGAGAAAGAAGCAGAATTGTGCTTACGATGATCGTTGTTGCCAGAATGTAAAATATTAATTTTTCCGTATCACTAAAAGATCGGATACTTTCATTAACAAGGGTGTATCCGGGTAAATTAATATTATTTCTGTGCAATCGCGCCAGTAATGTTTGTATTTTTTTCACTATAAAAACAAATTTAATTTACGATAAATTTATCGTAAAATTTTTGAACATCTACAAAAATTTAAGGTAAATAGTTAAATAAAATAGTTTTAAAAACTTTATTATGAATAGACTTTGAGGAAGAACGGATCAAATATTATTCCGGCTCCTTATTTTCATTGATATCAATAGGTGTGATTTCCAAATTTTCTCCTTTCTTAGTTTCATCCTTGTTTTCAATTATAAAATCTTTAGGGGTTAATGTAAAAGGAATTTCGTCAGTAGTAGTCGCGGTGTCTCCGACAACCTCAATCTCTGTTTTAGGAGCATAGATAACTGATATCATTACTGAAACAATGAAAAGAACAGCAATAACTATCGTTGTTTTGAATAGTGTTCTTTCAAATCCTCGGCGTTCATAATGGACACCTCCGTCCGCTCCGCCAAAAGCGCCGCCGAGTCCAGCTCCGCGTTGCTGTAACAAAATCGCGCCCGTGAGAATTACAGCAAGGGCAATCTGAATGATTGGTAGTATATTTAGGAGTGCTTCCATGTAAAAAATAGTATACAGTACTTTTAATATAATGCAAGCCTCCACACCTTTTCATAAAGGTGTGGAGGCTTGCTGTTGCGGAAAAAGGTAATATGTATTATAATTTTTTACGAACAGAAAAATAGGCACGATATAAATATAACTTTTTTGTTTGTGCCGAAGTTTACTTTAATATACGATACTTTGTATATTATTGTTAGAGCTTGTTGTCAATCTTCATTTTGTAGCGAAATTTTCAGATTTTTGATGTAACGAAGTCAAAAATTTTGAAGGATAGTGGGACTATTTTGAGAAATTTTTAACAAGTTACAGTGAAAATCTGGGAATTTTTAGCCGAAATGAAAATTGGCAACAAACTCTAACAATTAAGTCTTTATTCATTATTTTTAATCTTAACTATAAAACATATGGCTACTAAAATTGCAAAAAAAACAAACATTGTTCCATTAAGTGATCGCGTTGTAGTAAAACCGGACACTCCTGATGAAGAAGTAGCAACCGCATCAGGTATTATTATTCCGGACACAGTTAATAAGGAAAAGCCGGAACAAGGAATCGTGATTGCTGTTGGTAAGGGGCGGATGACCGACGACGGAAAAGTATTACCGATGAACGTAAAAGTCGGTGATCAAATTCTTTTCTCAAAATACGGTCCGGATGAAGTAAACGTGAACGACGAAGAATATTTTATTTTAAGTGAATCAAGTATTCTTGCGATTATTGAATGATAAGTCAGACTGCTGTAATGCAGTATACTAAATACTAATTACTAATACTAAATACTAATATATATCATGGCAAAACAAATTATATCTGATGAAAAAGCTCAAAAAGCGCTGAAAGAGGGAATTGATAAAGTGGCAAACGCTGTCAAAGTTACTCTTGGTCCGCGTGGACTTAATGTTGTATTGGACAAAGGTTTTGGTGCGCCAATGATCACAAACGACGGAGTTTCTATCGCGCGTGAAATTGATCTTTCCGACAAAATAGAGAACATGGGCGCGGAGATCATCAAAGAAGTTGCTTCAAAGACCAACGACGAAGCCGGAGACGGAACAACTACAGCGGTTGTTTTGGCACAAGCGATTGTTACCGAAGGAATGAAACGTACATCAATGGGTGCAAATCCGCTGGGTATTCGCGTGGGTATTGAGGCGGCGGCAAAAGACACGGTGGGAGAATTACAGAAAATGGCAAAACCGATCAAGGATCAAGACGAGATCAAGCAAGTGGCGTCAATCTCGGCGGAATCCGAGGAAGTGGGGAAGATCATTGCGGAAACAGTTGAGAAAGTCGGCAAAGACGGCGTGGTAACAGTGGAGGAATCACAGTCATTTGGAGTTGATTCCGAGGTCGTAGAAGGGCTTGAATTTGACAAAGGATATGTGTCGCCGTATATGGTAACCAATGCCGATAGAATGGAGGCTGAATTTAAAGACGCATCAATTCTTCTTACGGACAAAAAAATATCATCGGTCAATGATATTTTACCGCTTATGGAAAAATTGGCGCAGTCAGGCAAAAAGAGTCTGGTGATCATCGCTGATGATGTGGAAGGAGAAGCTCTGACGACTTTTGTGCTCAATAAACTTCGCGGAGCGTTTAATGTGCTGGCGGTAAAAGCTCCAGGATACGGCGATCGTAAAAAAGAAATGCTGGAGGATATTGCTATTACCTGCGGAGGGACTGTTATTTCCGAAGATGTGGGGATCAAACTTGAGAACGCAGAAATAAAGATGCTTGGAACTGCTGGAAAAGTTATCGCTACAAAAGACAAAACAATTATTGTGGACGGGCGTGGTGCGAAAAAAGATATTGATACACGAATTGCCCAGTTGCGCAAACAAGCGGCGGACGCTGATTCAAAATTTGATAAAGAAAAGCTGGAAGAGCGTTTGGCAAAACTCTCCGGCGGAGTAGCGGTTATCAAAGTTGGCGCGGCAACCGAGACAGAGATGAAATATTTGAAACTTAAAATTGAAGATGCTGTGAACGCGACGAAGGCTGCCATTGAAGAAGGAATAGTTCCGGGTGGTGGCACGGCACTGGTTGAAGTTGCTCAAAAGATAGAAGACAAATTCAAAGCATCGGAAAAATACAAAAAAGCGCATGAGAGCAACAAAGCCAATGAATTTGCGGTAGGTTATGCTATTTTGATTAATGCTCTCTCAGTGCCGTTACATCAGATCGCGGTCAATGCCGGCAAAGAAGGGTCTGTTGTAGTCAACGAAGTAAAAAGTTCAGTTGGAAACAAAGGATACGACGCTTCGGAAGATAAAATTGTTGATATGATGGAGAAAGGGATTATTGATCCGGTGAAAGTAACCAGAAGCGGAGTTCAAAATGCCGTATCCGCGGCGGCGATGTTGCTTACTACCGAGGTGGCGATTTCTGAAGAACCCAAAAAGGAAGGCGCGGAACCTGCGGCTCCCGCCGGAATGGGCGGAATGGGCGGAGGAATGCCGGGAATGGGATTCTAAAATTTTTTGATCCATGATATTATTAAGGAGTTAGTAGTTATAAATTAACTTGATAAAATTATGAAAATTGAATTGGGACCAATGCTGTAAGATTATTTATTATAAATTAATTTAGTAAAATTATGAAAATTGAATTGGGACCTCTGGCGTAAGACTATTTATTATAAACTAATTTAATAAAATTATGAAAATCAAAATGGGACCACATTGCTAGTATAAATTAATAAACCTAGAACCAATAAAAATATTGTGGGAGTTAGTACTGTATAATTATTAATTATCAATTAAGTAAATAAAAATATGATGATTACTATGTATCCTGTTTTATAAAATTATAAATTTAAGTAAATAAAAATATTATGGGAATTA